>JACZRQ010000060.1 GCA_022574655.1 Chloroflexota bacterium | reverse complement strand
AATATCTCCGTTTCCTCTCCAGACAGATCAGGCGTGAAGTCGTAGGATTCACGATGCACCAAGTCCAATGTGCAGGCATTTTTTTGCGCCCATTGCTCGATAGCATAGGTCGAAGGAAAATACCTGCCATCCGCCCCGTCGTAAGGGACGAGTGTATCCGATGTGCCATGTAAATAGCTCACCGCTACCGAACCGGCTGAGCTGCATTCAGTCAGGTCCTGTCTGATGTGTCCGGCGAAAGTGAACATCGAGGCAAATATCTCGGGATGCTCACACGCCAGCCGACTGGACATAAACCCACCGTTCGAGCTGGATAATCGGGGAAAGCGGAGCGTGGTGCTTCAGCTCGAGAATGAGGAAGCCCGATCGATCGCCTACCAGCTTCTTGAGGACGCTGATGTGTTCGTCACGAATATGCGCCCTCGAGCTCTGTCGCGGCACGGCCTTGACTATGAAACGCTTCACGAGCGTTTCCCACGCCTGGTGTACGGCCAGGTGACCGGCTACGGTCCGCACTCTGAGGCGCGGGACACCGCAGCTTACGATATCGGCGCGTTCTGGTCACAGGCAGGGGTCGCGATGTCCCTAACCCCAGAGGGTGCTGAGATTCCACAGCAGCGTGGGGGTATGGGCGACCACATGACGGGCCAAGGACTGGCAGGAGCGATCTGCGCGGCCCTATTAGCACGAGAGCGCACGGGCGAAGGCCAGCACGTGTCGGTACCCCTGGTGCGTGTGGGTATGTACATGATGGGCTGGGACGCGATGCTCTCGCTGCGTCTAGGCGTGCCGATAGTAGCGTACGACCGTAAGCACGCGGTGAACCCGATCATAACGTCCTACAAGTCAGGCGATGGGAAGCGGTTCTGGCTCCTGCTCCTGCAAGCGGACCGTCACTGGGGTGACTTGTGCCGGTCAATCGGCCGCGAGGATTTCTTCACGGATGAGCGGTTCGCAGATATTCAGGTCCGACGGGGTAACGGTCCCCAACTGGTAGAGGAGCTGGACGCGGAGTTCGCCAAGAAGACGATGGACGAGTTGACGGTTGCGTTCGCAGAGCACGACGTCTGGTGGGCTCCTCTGAACTACATTCACGAGGCGATAAAGGACCCAATGGTGAGGGAGGCAGGAGCGTTCGTGGACGTGCCGGGTGCGGATGGAGAGACGACGGAGATGGTGGCGACGCCGGCGGACTTCTCAGGGACGCAGTGGGAGGTTCGCGGGATGCCGCCGGAACTGGGGCAACACACGGAAGAGGTGCTGCTGGAGCTTGGCTACGACTGGGAGCAGATCGCTAATCTGAAGGAGAAGGGCGCGATACCCTAGATGGTCAGCTAAAACTAGTCGTCCCGCCCACCCCCTGGTGCTGAACGCTTAGGGCGGCCAGCTACCAGGCGGAATCAACATTGCGTTGTTACGTCACCTGCTGTAGGCGTGGTGTCATTCGTAGCGGAGGGCTTCGGCCGTAGGGACGCTGGCGGCCTGACGAGCGGGGATGAGAGTCATGACCACTGAGGCGACCAGTGTGAAGATGCCGATCGCTGTTATCTGCAGCCAGGGGACATGGTAGGCGTTGCCCTCCCCGGGGAACTCGTCGCTTGTGACGAGGAAGTAGGAGAGCCAGATCGCCAGCCCGATCCCCGATACGACCGCGAGCAGGGTGATGAACGAGGACTCCATGAGGAAGCTGAGGGCGACGGTGCTTCGCTTGTAGCCGATTGCGCGTAGCATCCCGATCTGTTGACGGCGTTCGACGACGGTCCGGAAGGCGATCACGCCGACCGCGGCGATGCCGACAAGCAGGCCGAGGGCCATGAAGCCCTGCATCAGCCGGAAGAAGTTGCGGTTGAGCGCCTGGGCGTCTTCAATCTGCTCCTTTAGTGAATCCGCCTGAGCACCGGTCTCGAACAAGGTCGCCTCAATCTCGCGAGCCACGTCTTTCGAGTCGTCCGGGTTTTCAAGGCCGATCAGGTGACGCGCAAACTCTCCGACCCCGAAGACTCGAACGAACGAAGATTGCGGGATGAACACACCCCGGAAGCTCTGACTGGCTCCGAAGTCGATGACGCCAATCACTTCAACTCGCGTGCTGCCACTGCCGAAGAAGTCACGGACCTCCAACGTTATCGGTTCGAATTCTGTAGCGCCGGATTCTATGCCGTCGATCGAAAATCTGACGTCGTCGATAAGTCCGCCGCCCTCGAGCGTGAAGCCGTCGACGACCGCGATATCATCCCTCGTTTTGAACATCTGCCAAACGTCAGCGTCGGTCTCAAAGCCGACGGCGCGCGCGGAAAGGGGGACTTCGCCGCCATCGATAAAGCCGGTATCGACGCCGAGTACGGGATAGTCTTCGAACTCGAGCTGATCCAGGAGGAGTCCGGGCTTTACTTCGGCGACGACAGATTCGTCTGCAAATTTGATAACTCCTTCGGATCTGAAGGAGTCCTGGACGGTAGACCCAGCATCTCGAAGAGCGAGCCCTACCTCCGTGATCGGGTTATTCGGGTTCTCATCCACGACGACGTCCCAGCCACCGCGGGCGCTATCGGCGAGAAAGAGGCGGTCGAAGTTGAGGTTCATGGTCGACATCATCGTCAGGGCGAAGACGACGAGCGAGATCATGACCATTGTCATGCCGGTACGGAACTTGTTTGCCAACGGGTAAGCGACGGCGGTTCGTATAGCAGGAAGAATCGTCGATACACGGCCGCCGAGTCGGGAGACGACGGTGAGGACGATATCGGCGTTGTACATGAAGACGAAGGTGGATGCGGTGACCATGGCGACGCCACTGAGGAAGAACATTTCGGCGTCTCCATCAAGCCTGCCGACTATCGGATCCAAGCGTCCACCGGCGGTGAGGCCCCAGAGGAGAAGAAGGAGGGTACCCATACCGCTGAAGGACAGCCGGGACGACGCGCCAAAGAAGTTTGCGACGAGGGCGACCCCCATAGCGATGATCGAGAAGCCGAACGCGAACGGGAAGGCGGCATCGACATCGATGCCCCATTGAACGAAGAGCACTCCGAGGACGATCAGAAAGGTTCCGATTCCCGGCGCCCAAGAGATGGGTCTTCCGCGGTCCTGCAGTGAAACGAGAGCGATGCCGAGGGGTATGAAGACGATCCCGACCAAGACGAGCCATATCGGCACGCTCTCAGGCCGCCGGTTTCGCGTGAAGCGGACGACGAGCAACGCAGGAATATAGACGGGAGCGACGACGAACGGCCAAAGCGGTATACGCTCAGGATTCGTCACCGATCTTTCCGCGTTAGAAAGGCTAATCCAATGACCTCTGAGCATGGATACCAGGGGCCCGACGAGTCCTATCGCCGCGAGTACCAGGAAGAGCGGCGACAGCGAGGTGAGTCTTGCTGCTAACAAGAGCGCAGTCAGGGAGGCGAGCCCAATCACGGAGGCGTTGAGAAGGCTGCGGAGGTAACCGCGCAGGGAACGTTCTTCGGGGTTGGTCTTGATGTCGTCCGGGAGATCGCGGATGGCGGCGACGATGTTGAGGTTCGAGACCCTCCAAGAGGAGAAGACGACGGTGAGGAAGGTAAGGACGACGCCGAGGCTGTAGGAGATGATGACGGACCTTACTGTGACGTGAGGCTGAATGTTGAGGTTGAATTCGGAGAAGATTCGGGCCATGATGGCCGTGATCCCGAAGGACAGTAAGATGCCAAGCGCGGCACCGACCATAGCGGCGATCAGGTTATAGGCCATGCCCTCCGACATGAACATTTCGATGAGGTTGTTTCGCTTGGTGCCGATGGCGCGGGCCATCCCCATTTCCGACTTTCGCTCCGCCGCCAGCATGACGAAGATCATGACGATGAGGAGTACACCAGCAGCGATCGAGAAGAGGCCGAAGAGCAGAAAGAAGGTCGCGAGGAAGTTGGCGTCCTCTTCGGCATGCTCAATCCCCTCTCGCTTCGTGTCGTTGACCTCGACCGCGATGAAAGCGTTGCCCTGACTGGGTTCGTCGAAACCCAGGAACCTGATAGAAGACTCGACACGGTCGATTACTTCGTCGGTCAACTCGAGGGAATCACGGACACCACCAGCGTTGGAGATGGCTATGGCGCTGACCTGGCCTTCTTGACCGAAAACCGATTGAACGGTGTCGAGCCTGGTGACTACGCCTTCCGGGGGCTGGAAACCGCCGACGCCGTTAGTGAACTTGTCCTCTACGACGTCAACGACCGTAAATTCGAACGGTTCCCCGAAGGCGAAAAGCCTGATCCGATCGCCGGGAGAGGTATCCAACTTATCGGCGGCGCTCTGATTCATGTAGAGTTCGTCCGCAGCGAGGGTGTCGATCTCCAGCAACTCGCCCGTTGTGACGGAGATGACGTCCGGAAATCCATCCATTGAATCGGCATCGAGCCCCGCGAGCTGGATTATCGGCTCGCTCTGGCCGCTGGAGGGGTTAACGACGGGAACTTGTTCAAAGATGAGAGGAAGGAAGCCATCTATGTTGGGATCGCCGGCCAAGTCCTCAGCGAGCTGGTCGACGATGACCTCAGGCATCGTCGACCGCACCTCGCTCGGAGCGTCATCGTCACCGCGCCGGACGATGACTTCGTCGACGTGTCCGAGGAGCTCGTAGGACTGGTTCGTGAGGCTGAAGTCGATCGTGTCGCCGGTCGTGAAGGCAGCGGAGATGATCAGGGTGCTTAACATCAGCCCGACGACGATGAGGACAGTCTGTGCCTTGCGACGCGGGATGTTGCGCAGGCCCATTATGAACATGACACGGCTGCGGATAACGACGAAGCCGATCGACGCGAAGGAGAGGGCGAGGACCCCCAGGAGTATGAACATGATCAGGGTCATCGAAACCCCGAAGAGTGCGTCCAAGTTCTAACCTCCGGCGGCGTCTGCGATGTTAGTGTCTCGGCCCGCGAGCCGTTCGTCGCTGACGATCTGGCCGTCATTCATGTGGACGATGCGCTCAGTCCTCTGAGCCACGCCCTGATCGTGCGTGACGAGAACGAACGTCTGCTGGCGTTCCCGATTCAGGGTCGAGAGCAGGTCCATAATTTCGTTGGCATTTTCAGAGTCGAGGTCTCCGGTAGGCTCGTCGCCCCAGACGATGGCGGGGTCGTTGACCAGAGCACGAGCGATCGTTACGCGCTGGCGCTGGCCACCCGAAAGCTCGGCAGGACGGTGTTCGGCCCATTCGGTCAGGTGGACGGTATCAAGCGCATCCATGGCACGCTTGCGAGCGTCGCGAGCGGACGTGCCGGAGACCAGCAGGGGAAGCTCGACGTTTTCGACCGCGGAGAGGACGGGAAGCAGGTTGTAGAACTGAAAGACGAACCCCATCCGGCGGGCGCGGTATTCGGTCTTGCGGTTGTCGGACATGGTGTTCAGGTCAGTGTTATCGATGATCACACGCCCGCTATCGATCACGTCGAGTCCGGAGAGGCAGTTGAGAAGCGTGGTCTTGCCGCAGCCCGAAGGGCCCATGATGGCGACCATCTCGCCCCGTCTGATGGACAAGCTCACGCCTCGAAGCGCGCGGACCTCCACTCTACCGGTGTGGTAGGTCTTGACGACGTCGACGGCCTCGATGATCGCGTCGACGTCCCGACTGCGGGCGTTATCGAGTTCAGTGGTATCGATGGCTACCATCTTTCGCTACTGGGATCGCTCTGAGGAAGTGGGGCATGCTATGACAGAGGTGAGATTACGCCTTCGTAGGCGCATCATATGTGACATCGATCACAATCTGTTGCGCACCAAGTTTAGCACTTGAGAGCACGGCAAAGCATTAAAGGGGCTAGCTAGGCACCACTCGATCGAACACGCCCGCGAAGTCGCGTGAAATGCTCTTAGCGACTTCCCGGACGGAAGGCGCCTGCCCGATCAACCCCGCAATCGATGTCACTTCCCGATCCGGGATGCCGCAGGGCACAATCTTCCCAAACCAATCCAGGTTCACGTCGACGTTGAGCGCGAAGCCGTGCGTAGTGACCCAGGCTCCCCTTCCGCCAAGAGGCCGCCCGACCCGTACGCCAACGGCCGCGATCTTCCGCTTGCCGATCCACACGCCCGTTAGAGCACACTCCAGCGCCGCTTCGATGCCATAACGATACAAAGTCCGTATCACGACCTCTTCAAGGCTTCGGACGTACCGAGCGACACCGAGGCCGGCCATCTTTAGATCCACGATCGGATAAGCGACGAGCTGGCCGGGCCCATGGAATGTTATGTCGCCTCCGCGATCGCTTCGTACCAGAGGCGCGCCGAGGGATTCAGGCGACACACGGAGGTTGCCGCTGACGTCGGATCGTCCGGTTGTGTAGACGGGCTCGTGCTCCAGGAGCAGCAGCGTGTCAGGGATGTCGCCGGCGGCTCGCTGGCGAGCGAGGTCTCGCTGCAGCTCCCAAGCTTCGTTGTAATCGAGCCGACCCAGCCAGCGTACGTCGCAGATCGGCTTCGCCAGTGTGTCTTGCGTCATTTGATATCGGTGTCCGACCCGAACACTTCCAAGCGGCGCTTCACATCCTCCAAGAACTCGCCCGCCTGATTGCCGTCGAGAATACGGTGATCGAACGAGAGGCAAATAGTGACGACCGATCGGACGGCGATAGCGTCGTCAGCGACGACCCGCGGCTGCTTGGTGATCGCCTCTATGGTTATTATCGCGGCCTGACCCAGATTGATGATCGGCTTCGAGATAAGCGAGCCGAAGGCGCCGGTGTTGTCCAAGGTAAAGGAGCCGTTCTGGACGTCCCTCAGCTGAAGTTTATTGGCCCGCGCGCGTTCTCCAAGATCCGACATCGCTTTCGCTAGTTCTGAGATTGTGAGCTTGTCCGCATCCGGGATCACTGGTACAAGCAGTCCCCGATCGGTGGCGACGGCGATGCCGAGATTGATCCGCTTCTTGAGCAGGATCTGATCCTCGCCCCAGGATGCGTTGAGGTATGGGTGCTCAACAAGCGCTCCGGAAACCGCATCCGCCATAAAGGGTAGATAGGTGAGGTCTACGCCGTGGCGATCGCGGAAGGTATCCCGTTGGGACTGCCGGAGACTGACTAGGCTGGTGACGTCAGCTTCCATGGCGAGCCAGGCAACGGGCGCGCTGAAGGCGGATGCGGACATCCGCTGGGCTATGGTCCGCCGGATACCGGTCAACGGTATCACCTCATCGTCTGTGGTTCGCGGTGATTCGGCGCCGGAGGCTGCGGCGCGGACATCGTCTTCGACGATCCTAGCGCCGGGACCGGTGCCTGTGACATCAGAAAGGTCGACGCCGAGTTCTTCGGCGAGGCGACGCACACGCGGAGTGGCGCGCCTCGTCCCTTGCCCGGCACGACTCTTTTTCGAGCCAGACTTGGACGACGAAGATACGGTAGTAGCAGGGGTTGGTTCTTGGCGCTGAGGAGCTTCGGCATCCGGGGCCGGCAGCGAGATGTCTGCTGGAGTTTCGCCTGCGACTTCGTCGATGACGGCGAGTTCGGCACCGATCTCGACAGTCTCGCCTTCTTGGACGAGGATCTCTTTGAGGGTGCCTGAGACCGGGGAGGGTAGTTCAACGGTGACCTTGTCGGTGTCGACTTCGACTATGGGCTCGTACTTCGCGACCTTGTCACCGGGCTGCTTGAGCCAGCGTTCAATAGTGCCCTCAGTGACCGTCTCGCCGATTTCGGGCATCGTCAGAGTGAACGCCATGCGGCCTCCATCATAGCGGGCGGTTTAGTACGCGGCGAGGTCTCTGATGGCGCTCGCAATCTTCTCAGGGTTTGGAAGCAGGTACTCCTCGAGCGGACCGGCGAAGGGAGCGATCGGCACGTCGGGAGAGGCGACGCGTGTGACGGGTCCGTCGAGGTGGTCGAAGGCGTCCTGAGCGATCGTGGCGGCGACCTCGGCACCGAAGCCGCCCGTGAGGTTGTCTTCGTAAACGATCAGCACCTTACCGGTCTTTTCGACCGAGGCGAGAACGGCCTCCCTGTCCCAGGGTGACACCGTACGCAGATCGATCACCTCGACGCTCAGTCCATCCTCATCCTGAACGGTCTCCGCAGCCTTCAGCGAATGGTGCGTCATGAGGCCGTAGGTCACGAGGGTCATATCCGAACCCTCACGCTTGATCTCGGCCTTTCCGATGGGCACGGTGTAGTCCTCATCCGGTATCTCTTGCCGGGAGAGTCTGTAGGCTTTCTTGTGCTCCAGGAAGATGACAGGGTTTGGATCGCGGATCGCTGATTTGAGGAGGCCTTTGGCATCGTATGGGGTGGCGACGCAGATGACCTTCAAGCCGGGGACGTGCGCATAGAACGCCTCGATGCTCTGCGAGTGATACGGCCCGCCGTGGATCCCAGCACCGTAGGGAGCACGGATGACCAAGGGCACGCTCCAGGTTCCGTTGGAGCGATAGTGCATGCGTGCGGCTTCGCTGATGATCTGGTCGAACGCCGGATGCGAGAAGGACGCGAACTGCATTTCTGCGATCGGGAGGATGCCGTTGAGGGATGCGCCGATCGCCGCGCCAACGATGCAGGACTCCGCAAGCGGCGTGTCCATGCAGCGCTCTGGTCCGAACTCATCCAGCAACCCCTCAGAGGCACGGAAGACGCCTCCCGAGCCGACGTCCTCGCCCATGAGGATGATGCGGTCGTCGCGCTTCATCTCTTCAAACATCGCGTCACGGATTGCTTCTACCATCGTCTTCTCTGCCATCTCACACCACCTCTTCTTCCTCTACGTAGACGTGCCGTAACGCCGATTCGGGCTCGGCGACCGGTGCTTGTTCAGCATATTCGGAGGCCTCGTCAACCTCCTGCGCAATCTTCTCTTGTATTCGTTCGAGGTCGCTGTGATCGGCGATGCCGTGCTCTTCGATCCAGGCGGAGAAGCGAATCAACGGGTCTTTCTTCTTCCACTCTTCGACTTCCTCACGTGAGCGGTAGCGCCGGTCATCGTCGTCGCTGGTATGCGGCACGAGGCGGTAGGTCACAGCTTCGATTAGCGTAGGGCCTTCGCCGTCGCGAGCACGGCTCATCGCCTGTTTCGCCACCCGGTACACAGCGAGAACATCGTTGCCGTCAACGGAGACGCCGGGGAAGCCGTAGCCTTCGGCACGAGAAGCTACGCTTTCGACAGCGGCCTGTTTTCGCCAAGGCACGGAGATCGCGTACCAGTTCTGCTCACAGACGAATATCACGGGCAGCTTGTGGATGCCAGCGAAGTTCATCGACTCGTGCCAGTCGCCAGTGCTGGTGGCTCCGTCACCGAAGAAGGTGGCGGTCACTTCGTCAAGTTTTCGAAGCTTCGAGGCGAGGGCGATGCCGACGGCGTGAGGGATCTGAGTACCGACGCAGGCGGAGGTCGACACGATCCGTAGTTTGGGATCGCTGAAGTGCGAAGGCATGTTGCGACCGCCGCCGGAGATGTCTTCTGCACGAAACAGATGCGCCAAGAGTAGGTCGCGTGGGGTCTGTCCGATCGTTAGAGCCACACCGATGTCGCGGTAGTAGGGAACGATCCAGTCCTGGCCGGGGCGCAGGGCGAACGCGACTCCGACCTGGGCAGCTTCCTGTCCCTCACCGGTGACGGCGAAAGGGCCCTTACCTAAGCGGTTGAGCATCCGCTCTCGCTCGCCTACGGCACGAGCAAGCGCCATCTTCTGGTACATCGCCAGTAGTTGTTCTTTTGTGAGCCCGCTGGCGCCAGGTATGTCCTTCACGGAGACCACTGTGGCATCGCCTCCAATCTGCCTACCTATAGATGCCTATTCCGACTGAAAGTTGCGCCGCCTCGCCGAGCGCTTCGCTCAAGGTTGGATGCGGATGAATGCTTGTCCCCAACTCCCATGCCGAGGCCTCCAGAAATCGTCCGAGAGCCGCCTCTGCGATCAACTCCGAAACGTTCGGGCCAAACAGATGCACGCCCAGGAGGTCTCCAGACTCGCGATCGAAGACGACCTTGGCGATGCCATCAGTCTCACCGTGGATCAGCGCCATGGCGTTCGTTCGCAGGCTGATTCGCTGGCTCTTGGCATGACGGCCGGCATCTTTGGCCTGATCGACAGTCATGCCAACCGACGCAACCTGCGGGCGCGTGTAGGTGACGCGAGGTACGCGATTGTAGTCGAGCGGCTCCGGACCCTCACCGGCAATCGCCTCGGCGGCGATCATGCCTTCCGCGCCAGCAACATGGGCGAGCAGAAGGTTTCCGATAGCATCGCCGACTGCCCATATGGATGGATCGTCAGTGTGATACGAGTCGTCAATCTTGATGAAGCCGCCATCCATTTCGACGGCGGTGTTCTCTAGACCTATGACATCAACCACCGCTTCCCGGCCAACGGCCACGAGTACGGCGTCGGCAGTTACCCGCTTCTCCTCACCTTCGTAGGCTACAGTCAGCTCGACCTTGCCGTCGTAGGTCCTAGTCCTATCGGGTATAACGCTTGCCGAAGTCAAGACGGCGGCACCTCGCGACGCCAGTGACCGGCCGAGCGCCTTGCCGAGATCGGCGTCTTCAAGAGGGACGATCGTGGGCATCATCTCGATGAGCGTGACCTCGGTGCCGATGTCCGTAAAGAACGAGGCGAACTCCGAGCCGACGGCACCACCACCGATGATCGCGATCGACTGCGGGGGACTTTCGATTTTGAGCACGTGGTCGCTGTCTAGGATGCGGGTCCCGTCCGGCTCGAGGCCGGGTATTTGTTTGGGTTTGGAGCCGGTGGCGATAACGATGTGCCTGGCCTTGATTAGACGATCCCCGACAGCGATCTCGCTCGATGAGCGGAAGTGAGCTTCGCCCTGGATGACCTCGATCTTATGCTTGTTCTGGATGACGCTGGAGAGGCTCTTGTGAATGGTGTCGACGACCTCATGCTGTCTCGCGACCAGCTTCGAGAAATCGAGGGAAACCCCTTCGGCACGAACGCCGAAATCACCTGCCCTGAGAACCCGGGCCATCGTTTCGGCGGTCTCGAGCCAGACCTTGGTGGGGATACAGCCTTTGTGGAGGCATGTCCCACCAATCTTTTCTTTTTCGACTATGGCTGCAGTGAGTCCGAGTTGCCTGGCGCGAATCGCGGCGCTGTATCCCCCTGTGCCACTACCGATCGCTACGACATCGAACTCGTCCACTATGTATTCAGAGCTCCTGCTGAACCAAGCGGCCTGATCCATCTACTGCGGTGTGCAGGCACTTCAATTATAGAAATCAACATCGCCTATTGACCATTATCCCAGCGGCGAAGAAGGGCTGTCAACGACGCAAGCGCCCAATCACATCGTGTCATCGGTCAATGATCAGCGCCTTCGTAGAGGCTACTCGCTTTCGATTCAGGGTCCCATCGACCGGTCGCCTATTGACCTAGCTGACCAATGCCGGATAATCAGTCATCATGGACTTTCGGCCCAGTGCTGAAGAAGAGGGTCTCCGCGCAGACGTTTGCGAGTTCCTGCGGGAGGAACTGGGGACAACACACGAATCCGACCCAGCGCCGATGCCGCCGGGATATATGCCAGCACGGGAGTTCGAGCTAAAGTTGGGTGCTCGCGGGTGGTTGGCGCGGAGCTGGCCCGTCGAGTACGGCGGCGGCGGACGACCGATCGCCGAGCAGTTCATCATCGAGGAGGAGATCGCGCTACACGGGGGGCCCGCGAGCGACGCTCTGTCGAGATGTATCATCGCGCCGATGATCGAGAAGGCCGGAAACGATTACCAGAAGCAGCGCTACCTGCCACAACTGGCGCGCGGTGAGATTACGATCTGCCTGGGTTACACGGAACCAGAAGCCGGATCCGACTTCGCGTCGCTAAAGACAACAGCCATCCGCGACGGTGATGACTACGTGGTCAACGGCCGCAAGATATATACCAGCGGCGCCGAGTCGAGCGAGTATTGCTGGCTGGCGGCGCGGACCGATAGTGAGTCGCCGAAGCACGCTGGTATCTCAGTGATGATGCTGCCGATGAACGCACCGGGCGTCGAGGTGCGGCCGTTAACGAACCTGCTAGACGAGAATTGGTTCAACGAAGTGACGTTCGATAACGTCCGCGTCCCCGTCACAGAACTGATCGGGCGTGAGAACGACGGTTGGGCTGCGCTTACGTCGGCGCTTGGAATCGAGCGGATCACGATCTACCGGGCCTACATCCACTGGCGGGCGCTACGGGTTCTGGTCCGCCATGCCCGAGCAGAGGGCCACGTCGGGGTCTCGGCTGACCGGCTGGCGCAGATCCGGATAGAGTACGAGATCGCAGGTCTTCTGCTTCATCGGGCGATACAGATGCACTCAGAGGGTGTCGACTACCGCGCGCAGGCGGCGGCAGTGAAGGTGTTCAACACGGAGTTCGCGCAGCATCTGTACGAGGAGGGTATGGGGTTACTGGGAGCGTACGGTCAGCTTCGCGACGGCGATCACCATGCCCCGTGGGACGGCGCAATAACCCACACCTATCTCTCAGTGGTTCAAGACACGATCGGCGGCGGGACGACTGAGATCCAGAAGGAGATCATCGCGCTACGACGGTTGGGGCTGCCGCGGGGCTGATATCCCGAGCCGTCTCGGCTCTGAAGCCAAAATGTCGATTCACTGAACATCGTTCGTCGTGACTGCAGAAGAGCGAAATTAGCGAGGAGAGATCGAGATGTTGTACATGTTCCTGATCTGCGACGACCCGACGGTACCGCGGGAGCCTTCTGATCCGCCGAATCTGCAGCCGAAGCACGCGGAACTAGAGCAAGAGCTACGCGAGAAGGGAACGTACGTTTCTGGCGCGGCGCTCTATCCATACGCGGGCCCAACGACTGTGCGCGTGAAGAACGGAAAGGCGATCGAAACCGACGGCCCGTTCGCGGAGACGAAGGAAGCGATCGGCGGTTACTACATCATCGAGTGTGAGGACGAGAAGGACGCGATCGCGAACGCGGCGGAGATTCCGGTTTCACCGAACTCGTGGATCCAGGTACGTCCCATTATCCTGTGGCACCCGAAATAGAGCGCATTGCGGGGGTGTTCGAATGCCTTAGACGTCAGTCCGGACAGCCGATCGCCTTCGACGACGCCTGACTCCGGGTGAGACAAGCGTTGGCTGCACCCCTGCGTGTAGCGCCAGCTAGACTTCGAGCTCTCGCTTGAGGTTCTCAAGAGAGGCTTCGATTTCGTTCTGGAAGATGCGAGCCATCGCGACGAAGGCGCCGATCCTGCCGATGATGCCAAAGGGGGGCTTGTAGTCGATGCTCCACTCGACGCGGGTGCCTCCGTTGGCCTCGGTACATTCGAGGCGTTCCCGCACGGTGAGGTAGCCGGTAAACTCCCTCGCCAGCACCTCTGGGGCATTGTATTCGCGCCAGGTGACGTCGTGTACTCTTTTCTGCGGTCCAATCTTGATGGTAGTTCTCTCGGTCGTACCTGCGCTCTTTCCATCGCCCGATGTGATGGTGGAGTCCATAATCCAAGTGGTCCACTCTGCCTGCTTTAGGGGATCACCGGCAGTGGCGAAGACGTGCTCACGGGGAGCGTCGATGTCGATCACGGCTTTGAAGCGGGGCATACGTCTACCTCCTGAAAGATGCTACGAGGCACACTAGTACTAGCTTCGATCGGGTGTCAAGACGAATCTTGCGGGGCGGGAGGACGGGAGTATAATGATAGTTCGAAGCGGTCTGGCGGATTTTGTCCGATCGGTCGCGACGAACCGGAGCGGAAGTGGCTCAGTGGTAGAGCACGTCCTTGCCAAGGACGGGGTCGCGGGTTCGAATCCCGTCTTCCGCTCCATCTCTTTACCCGCCGGCCCATACCCTGATTCATCGTGGCAGTTAGTTGCCGAATGTAGACAGAACTCCCGCGATCCGGCACGGACAACGACCGTACCAAGATGTGGGAAGCCGGGGAATCTCAGATATACACTGGGTGGTGTGAGATCATGACGCAAATCCGACGCACCAAGATCGTGGCTACCCTCGGTCCCGCCAGCGAGAGCCCTAAAGTCATTCGGACGTTGATCGATGCGGGCGTCGACGCTGTAAGGCTCAACTTCTCATATGGGGATCTCGAAACGCATGGTCGCCTGATCGACGTCGTCAGAGAATCGGCTGCCGCAGCCGGCAGGGATATCGCGATCCTTCAAGACTTACAGGGCCCGAAGATCCGCGTTGGGGATCTCAAGAGCGGGTCGGTGCGGCTCCGTACGGGTGCCAAAGTCCGCTTGACGTCGAAGGCAATTCAGGGCACCTCAACACGCATCTCGACGACCTACGACCTTACGCGGGAAGTGAGTCCGGGCGACCGAATCCTGCTCGACGACGGATCCATTGAGCTGACCGTCGACAAGGTGTCGCGCGGCGAGGTCATCTGCGCGGTAGTGCGCGGCGGCACCCTGAAGTCGGGAAAGGGAATGAACCTTCCTGGGATTTCGATCCGAACGCCGGCGTTCACAGCAAAGGACCGTCGCGATCTGCGTTTTGGTTTGGAGCGCGGCATCGACGCCGTCGCACTGAGTTTCGTCAGGTCAGGCAAAGACGCAGAGCCAGTGAGACGGGTCATGCGAGGCAGTGGCCGAAGCGTGCCGGTCCTGGCAAAGATCGAGAGACCACAGGCGCTTCGAGATCTTGATAGAGTGTTGCGTGCGTTCGACGGTGTCATGGTCGCGCGCGGTGACTTAGGGGTTGAGATAGGCCCCGAGAAGGTTCCAGCCGCTCAAAAACGAATCATTAGGAGGGCGAACGCTCTCGGCAAGCCGGTCATCACAGCGACACAGATGCTGGAATCGATGACAAAGAACGCGAGGCCGACGCGAGCAGAGGCTTCAGACGTTGCTAATGCCGTTCTGGACGGGACGGACGCTGTGATGCTCAGCGGTGAGACAGCAGCCGGTCGCTATCCTGAGGAGTCAGTACGCGTAATGGACCTGATCGTGCGCGAGGCCGAATCGTTGGAGGCGCCTGAGGCTCCGCACATACCGAGGAAGTCTCGTAGCCACTCCATCTGCCACGCGGCGGTTGGACTCGCCAAAGAGGTTAGCGCTTCCGCAATCGCAGCGCTCACGCGATCTGGAAGAACCGCGCGTATTCTCTCAGCGCTCCGTCCCGGAGTTCCGATCTTCGCATTGTGCGAACGTAGTGAAGTAGCAAGAAGCCTCTCGCTGTTTCGCGGTGTGGTTCCGATATCGGTGGACAAACTTGCAGGCGCCGACCGAGTCATCGTTCAAATTGAGGATGAACTTGTAGCGCGAGGGCTTGTGGTAAAGGGCGAGGACGTAGTAGTCGTCGGATCGGCGAAGGACGGACCCTCCCGCCAGACGAACTACATCCGCCTGTTGCGAGTTCGCTGACCGCGAAGGCGCTCGCTCCAGTTGACGTGTACCTGGTTGAGTCTCCGTCGTGACACGATTTTTCATTGCAGATGTGTGTAGAAGGTCCGGGCGACGCGGATTCAGTTGCCGGAAGCCTGGCCCAGATGCTCTGCGAAGAAGCTCAACATTCGCGGCCAAGCGTCCTCGGCTGCGGATTCGTTGTATCCGGCGTGGAGGGGGCTGAGTGCACCCAGGCGGGCTGTTAGTCCGCTGTGGTGGCTCATGAAGCTGTGGCCGGCGCCGTCATAGACCTTGACGTCATTCGAAACGCCAAGCTCGTCTAAAAATCGCTTGAGGCGACGGCCTCTTTTCGCGAACAAGCGATCACGCCCACCATAACTGCCAATTACGGGACAGACGCCCGCAAGGTCCTCGGCCCGATCGGGTACGTCGCCGTAGAACGTGGCTGTGACACCGATCGTCGACGTGGTTCCCATGAGCAGGGCGAACCCGCCTCCCATACAGAATCCGGCGACGCCGATGCGCGAAGCGTCGACTTCGGAACGCTCCGCAAGCCAGGATCGCGAAGCCTCGATGGCCTTCAGAGCCCTGCCTCCTCCGCTACGATATGCGGCTACCGTCCGCATCATGCAGATGGGCTTAGGGCCAAGGCCAGCGAACAGGTCCGGCGCCACGGCAGCGTAGCCGGAGTCCGCGAAGCGGCGAGTGATGCGCCGGATGTCGGCGTTGAGTCCGAGCATCTCATGGATGACGATGACGCCCGGCCAGGGTGCCGTGCCCGACTCCGGCAGGGCCAGAGACACGGGTATGTTGGTCTTGCCAAACGGGATCTTCAGCTCTTCTTGTGTTGCCATGCATCCTCTCACTTAACAAACGGGAGGGGGATTCCCGTGAAGGTACTGGTTCCTTCGGCCATCTCCCAAAAGTACGAATCGATAATCATTTTGTTGGTGGCCTTGAGAGCCACGAGCGGCGCTTCAGCTATGGTACCAGCCTGTTGGAGCACACGATGTCGCGGGCGATCACGTAGTTCTCGACCTCGAGCGTGCCTTCCGCCATCGTGGCGGCCCTGATGTAGGTCATTTGCCAAGCGAAGAGACACTTGAAAACGCCAACGCCCAGTAACACGTACGTGACAGATTACGTCGTACATTTCGTATGGCGCGCGCTCTGATCAATAGTTCCTTCCGGAACAGTATTTCCAAAGCCAAGAGGCGGTTCGTAAGCCGCGAGGTAGTTGGCGCCTTGCTCTGGGCGGCGACCATCATCGTCGTCTACGGTACTTTACCGCTCCCATTCGTGCTGCACATGGTGCTTGTGTTGGCCTGGCTAATGGGAAGCGGTCTCGCTTTCATGATGGTGGCCCGCGACAATCAGCGGGAAGCGCAAGCCATCTTCGAGGATAACCTGCAGCAGATCAACAACGCGCACTCCGACATTGTGCTGCAAATGGCGACGTACAGCGAGG
>JACZRQ010000149.1 GCA_022574655.1 Chloroflexota bacterium | reverse complement strand
TCATCTCCCCGTTCTCGAACGAGGCGAGCGACCATTCGGTGGGATAGAACTGCCTCGACCGTTCGACTGCCGGAGTGAGGTTACGGCGCTCCTGGCTGTTGAACGAGTAGGCGGTGATGAACTCGGCTTGTTCGACCTCTTCGTCGGTGATCGGTCGGATCTCCAGCGACACTTCGTACCTCCCAAGAATGCTACTGAGCCGCGTAGGTCGTACGCGGCTCAGTCCTGTGTTTGTGACGCAGTGAACGGCTACGTTCGGCGACAGGAGAGAGGCGCGTACAGGGGAACTAGTTTTCGCACGGTCGCCTCCTTCCTGGCAGCTTTGTGACCCTGCCTGAACCATGGCATGATATACGGTTCGCTCCGGCGTCGTCAATCGATCTCATCGGCCATCCGGCGGGCGAGCCGGAGCATATCGCCTCGATGGGGACGGACTAGGTGAGCAGCGGCTACGAGATCATCCCGGCGTCGAGCTGGAGGATGAGCGTGGCGTCCGTTGCAGTAATGGCGCCGTCGCCGTTCACATCGGCGACGTCCGCGCAGGGTAACGAATCGACGAAACCGGCGGTCAGTTGGAGGAGGAGCGCGGCATCGATGCTGTTCGTCTCACCGGTGCAGTCGACGTCTCCGGCGCCATCGGGGAAGCTTGCAGGCGGCGCGTAGCCGTCGGCGAAACCGCCGAACGCAGCGGTCCAGTACCAATCGAACTGACTATCCGCGTTGTAGGCGCGGCCGATGCCGATGGCGACGAAGTCGCTGTTCAGCATGTTCGCGCTGTGACCCGAGCTGGTGCGCCACTGTTCGAATGTGTCCGCAGCCAATCGATTACCGGCGGCGATGTTCTCCCCGATCCAAGTATTGGCGGTGTAGCCACAGTCGCGAATGCGCCCGTCGAAACTGCGCCCCAAGCCCGCGTCGTCGTGGCTGAAGTAGTCGTTGTCGGCCATATGCGCGGACTTCCAGGCCGATGCACTGTTTAGTGTGTCCGAAAGAGCGAGTGGATCCAGTCCGTTCTCCTGACGATAGTTATTGATCAGGCGGAGCAGTTCAGCCTCTTGGTTGTCTATCGTGGCGTCGACGCTGCAGTTCGAACCCGCAGTGACAGGGGTTGGCGCAAGCACCAGGATAGCGGTGAGGGCAACGCTGATCGCGGTTAGGAAGACGGTGGCTCTCATCCCGATGTTCTCACCTGAGGGTAGTCCCTGAGCGGGTTAGGAGCTACCCCTTATATCATCGGTCAAGAACACCTAGCGCCGCAGCGGTGAAGCCCACCGGACACGGCGCCTCATCGAGGTAGAACGTCCACTTTAGCGCGACGACTCGTAGGCACATTCTCGCCGCCGTGGCCGCCGCTACGCCGCTTGCGAGGAGCGGCCGCGCAGGATGTGCTCCGTGACGTCCTCGGCGTTCATGGGCTTTGCGAACAGGTATCCCTGACCGATCTCGCAGTCCAGCTCCCGTAGTTCAGCCAGCTGAGACTCTTCCTCGATCCCTTCGGCGATGACCTGAAGGTTCAGCACCTTGCCGAGCTCGATCACCTTCCTTGTGAGTTCACGAGAGCTGGTCGCGCCCGCGTCATGCTGGATGAAGGACTTGTCGATCTTCACCACGTCAAACGGGAACTTCTGCAGGTAGCTTAACGAGGACGACCCCATGCCGAAGTCATCGATGGCAAGGCGTATGCCGATCGCCTTCAGTTGGTTCAGGGCGACCATGGTTGTTTCGACCGGGTGCATCGTGATGCTCTCCGTGACCTCGAGCGTAAGCAGCGAGGGCTCCACGTCGGTTTCGCGCAGAATGTCGCGTACTTCCTGCGCGAAGCCGGGGTGAAGGAGCTGCTGAACCGACACGTTCACAGCCAGCGTCGGGCGGCTTCGGTCCTGGAGGCGAAGTTGCCACTCGTGCAATTGCCGACATGCCTGGAGTAGCACCCACCGGCCGAGCGGACGGATGACGCCTGACTCTTCGGCCAAAGAGATGAAGTCCTCCGGCATGATCACACCATGGCGGGGGTGCTGCCAGCGAACCAACGCCTCCAGACCAACAAGCTCGCCCGTGCTAAGGCTCACTGTGGGCTGATACTGCACGTAGAACTCTTCGCGATCGACGGCCGCGCGTAGATCGCTCAGGAGCTCGAAACGTCGCAGGAGGGAGAGGTGCATGCTGTCCTCGTAAACTTGGTAATCCGACTTCCCGCGCCGCTTGGCCGCGTACATTGCCAGATCGGCGTTCCGCAGCATGGTCTGCACCGTCGCTGTTGGCGAATCGTTGGGGGGCGCAGTGGCGATCCCGATGCTTGCGCGAATGAAGACCTCCTTCCCGTCATACGAAAAGGGAGTCTCCAAGGCGGCCAACACCCGTTCGGCCACGACTGTCGTGTCGTCATCATCGTCTGCATCCTCCAGAAGGATGGCGAACTCATCTCCACCCAGGCGGGCAGCGGTATCCCCTGCGCGTAGGCACCCCTGGATGCGCTCCGCCGTGCCCTTCAGCAGCGCGTCACCGGCGGAGTGGCCATAGCTATCGTTGATCGCCTTAAAGTTGTCCAAATCGATGAACAGCACCGCCACCATCTTTAGCGTTCGTTGCGCGCGGGCCAGGGCATGCTCCAGCCGATCGGTAAAGCGGGCTCGGTTGGCAAGGTCTGTGAGCGAGTCATGGAAGGCCTGGTGTCGCAGCTCATCCTCGAGTTGCTTTCGGTCCGTGATGTCCCGGCTGTTGAGCACGATCCCGCCGATCGGTTCATGCTGTCCGCCCGCTCCTGAAATCGATATCTCAAGATGGCGCCAGCTCCCGTCCCGATGGCGCAACCGGGCTTCCACGCGGGCTACGGCATCGGCGGTGACAAGTTGGTCGCGGATGAACGGCAGGAGGCGGTCGGTATCATCGTCGTGGACGATCGAAAGGAGCTGTGTCCCGGTGATCTCCTCGACCGTATAGCCGAGCACCTCCTTCACAGACGGGCTCTGGAAGACGACACGGCCGCCCGCGTCCACGACGGTGAAGAGGTCCGGCGCATTCTCCACGAGAGATCGGAACCGCGCCTCGCTTTTGCCCAACGCGCGGTTGGCCCTCTCTAGCTCCAAGGTTCGCGTTTCCAGGTTCCTCGCAACGTACGCGTTCAGCTGCTCAGACCGCTCGATCAGGGAGTCGGCCATCGAATTGACGTCTCTCGCGATGCCTGCGACCTCGAACGGGCCGGTGACCGGGCTGCGCGCCTCGACGTCGCCATCGGCGATACGGCGCGCGGCCATGGCGACGCGACGGAGTGGTAGAACGACCAAGTGGTACATGCCAAGCCCTGCGACCACGAGGAGAACCGTCCAGCCTACCGCGATGCTAAGCACGAGTCTGTACAGCGACCGCTGGGTGGCATCATTATTCGCCTGGGCCTGAGCGGATCGCGCTCTGGCATCAATGATACCGGTCTCCAGGGCGTCCCACATCTCCCCAGCCTGGCTCACAAGATTGCTTGTCTCGGCAACTGCCAAGGCTCCGGAACTATCACCGGCCTGAAGGGAACCGAGAATGGTGTCGTACGTCGCGGCCAGTTGGGCGTGCCCGCGCTCGAGCTCCTCAATGTTCTGTAGCTCAGCGG
>JACZRQ010000059.1 GCA_022574655.1 Chloroflexota bacterium | reverse complement strand
ATCAAGTCGCTTATCGCTCGCCTGCACAACAAGTTCAACGTCGCGGTCGCCGAAGTAGGCAGCCATGATTCGTGGCAGACCGCCGTCATCGGCGTGTCCTGCGTGTCCAACGGGGAGCCACACGCTAGCCAGGTTTTATCGAGCGTGATGGACTTCGTGCGCCGCGAACGGCTCGACGCCGAGCTAGTGGACTATCAGACGGAAATACTGCACGGCGTCGCGGAATGAGACGTTCGGATCACAGCTTTGATCAGTTTACCTATTGTGGTCTTTCGACGGTCTGATGCGCTAAACTGGCACCGACCCGCTGCCGCTCTAACGTTAAAGGAGGCATATCCATGCGATCAGGACTTCGCTCCAACATCCTTCCGTTCCTAATTGTCGTTTTGGCGGGCGCAGCGCTCGCCTTCGTCGCCTGCGGTGACGATGACGACGACGCTACCGCTACGCCAACGGATGACGCTGCGGCGTCGCCAACCGATGCCCCGGACATCGGCACCGTCGACGTGCTGGGGATCTGGGGAGACGACGAGCTAATCAGCTTCGAGGCGCTCGTCCAGCCGTGGATCGACTCAACCGGTGGCGATATGGCCTTCACAGGCACTCGTGAGATCACCGCTCAACTGACAACGCGAGTGGAAGGCAACAACCCGCCGGATGTTGCAATCCCTGCAGAAATCGGACTCTTCCAGGACTTTGCGCGTGAAGGCTTGCTGGCCCCGCTCTCCGAATGCCCCGGCCTCGAGGCCAAGATCAACGCAGAGTATCCGCAGGGCTTCGTAGACCTTGGCACTGTTGACGGCACGCTCTACGGCTTCTTCATGAAGGCCGACACTAAGGGCACTGTCTTCTACGACCCGGCCTACTTCGACGCGAATGGTCTTACGCCGCTTGATGAAGATTCCACGTTCGATGATCTGATCGCCCTTTCGGACGAGATCCTAGCACTCGGTCTTGCCCCGTGGTCGATTGGTCAGTTTGCCAACGGTGGAACCGGCTTCCCCGGCACGGACTTCATCCAGCAGATTCTGCTGAACGAGGCTGGCGGCGACGCTTACGACGGTGTCATCGACGGTACCGTTCCGTTTACGGACGCTGACGTGAAGGACGCCTGGGAGAAGTTCGGACAGATCGCACTGACAGACGGCTACGTCGCGCAGGGCGGAGCCGACGTGATCAACGCCACAAACTTCCAGGACTCGGTCTTCCTGCCGTTTGAGGACCCGCCAGAGGCCGCAATGGTCTACATGGGCGGCTTCGCTTCCGGTTTCATAACTGACCAGTTTCCGGAAGCCGTGGCTGGAGAAGACTACGACTTCTTCCCCTTCCCGGGCGGAGCCGTGACCGGCGGCGCTAACGTCGTCTACGCCTTCAACAGCGACGCGACCACCTGCTCATTCCTTGACCACATCGCCAGCGCCGATGCACAGGCGGTCTGGGTTGATCTTGGTGGATTCACCTCGGTCAACGTCAACGTCGACAGCAGCGCTTACCCGGACGTGGTCGCCCGGGCTCAGGCGGATCAACTCGCGAATGCCGAGACGTTCCGCTTCGACCTCGACGACGCGATCGGTGGTGACGTGCAGTCGACGTTCTTCGTTGGTATAACAGAGTACCTCGCCAATCCCGACGATCTGGACTCGATCCTTGCGGACATAGAGGCAGTACGCTGACCGGCTGAACACCAGCACATGATTGTGAGGGGCAGTCCCTGTTCATCAATGCGAAGGGACTGCCCCTCACGCTCTTCTAGGAGCGGTGGTTGATCGGTCGCGCCTGGTGGATTCCCTGGCTCTGGCTCGCACCCACACTGGCGCTCTTGGGCGTCTTCCTCGTCTACCCAAGCGTCGATACTGTCCGGCGCAGCTTCCTCGACGAGAGGTCGCGGGAATTCGTCGGCTTCGATAACTACCAGACCATCATTGACAACCCCAATTCCCTCGCTGCCGACACTCACGCCGCGCTTCTGAACAACATGCTCTGGCTGACCGTCTTCACAGCCGTCTGCGTCGGTCTCGGTCTGATCATGGCGGTGATGACCGCGCGGGTCCGCTACGAAGCTGCGGCCAAAGCCGCTATCTTCGTCCCGATGGCAATCTCCTTCGTCGCTGTCGCTGTCATCTGGCGCTTCATGTACGAGGTCGATCCTGACGTCGGTACTGTGAACGCCATCTTTTCGGAGCTGGGGAAAGACCCAGTCGCCTGGCTTAACAACACTCAATCTCCCCAGCGGCCGTTCGTCGATCTTCCTCCGGCAGACTCGCCTGCGCCTTTCCAGGTCAACAACTTTGCGTTGATAGCTGTGGGCGTCTGGAACTGGACCGGGTTCACGCTCGTCATTCTGTCCGCCGGCCTCAAGAGCATACCCGATGATGTGATGGAGGCCGCTCGGGTTGACGGCGCCGGCGAGTGGCAAATCTTCCGGCGCATCATCCTACCGATAATGTCTCCCACCATCGTCGTCGTCACCACAACTCTCGTAATTCAGACCTTGAAGACGTTCGACCTCGTATTCGTGATGACGAATGGGCGCTTCAAGACGGACGTTGTCGCTACGCTGTTCTACAAGGAGGCGTTCGTCTTCCGTGACTTCGGTGTTGGCGCTGCGCTCGCCGTTGTTCTGCTCTTATTCGTCGTCCCGATCATGGTGCTCACCATCAGGCGGTTCCAGTTCCAGGAAGAGATCAGGTAATGTCAACGCAACGCCTGTCTGCGCTGCCTCCAGGCCGCTTCCGCGACACACTCCGTCGCCTCTTCGGAAGGGCTCCGCTTCACCTCGTCATCATCGCTATGTGCATCGTCTGGAGCGTCCCCACTGTCGCACTCCTCGTCAGCTCGTTCCGTGATCCGCGGGCGATCGCATCATCTGGTTGGTGGAATGCGCTGTTTCACCCTGCCCAGTGGACCCTGACGAACTACGACAGCGTGCTCAGCGCGCGCGGGATGAGCGACGCCTTCGTCAATAGCCTGATCATCACTATCCCCAGCACGCTTTTCGTCATCATCGTTGCTGCGTTCGCGGCGTACGCCTTCGCCTGGATGAAGTTCCCGTTTCGCAATCCGCTATTCCTCATTTTCGTCGCCTTGTTGGTGGTGCCCCTGCAGATGACTCTGATTCCGATTCTGCGCCTCTACTCCGAAATCACGATAGAGGGCTCGGTCCCGGTCATCGGTGGCAACTTCTTCGGCGTCGGCAGCTACAGCGGCCTCTGGATCGCCCATACGGCCTACGGGCTGCCGTTCGCGATATTCCTCCTCCGCAACTTCTTCGGTGCGCTACCGCGTGAGCTATTTGAGTCGGCCCACCTCGACGGGGCCTCGGATCTGACTATCTTCTTCAGGATCGTCCTCCCCCTCTCTGGTCCTGCCATCGCGGCGCTGGCGATCTTCCAGTTCCTCTGGGTCTGGCAGGACCTCTTGGTTGCCCTGGTGCTGCTCGGCGATCCCAAGCTCGCGCCCATGACCCTGCAGATCACGAACCTTGTAAACTCCTTCGGTTCCAACTACCAGGTTCTCACCGCCGCCGCCTTCCTCTCGATGATTGTGCCCCTGCTGATCTTCTTTGCACTACAGCGGTACTTCGTGCAGGGCATACTCGCTGGCTCGGTCAAGGGATAGATCGGATTGGGCCAGTGATGGGCGAGTGCTGCAACTCGGTCTTCGAACATGCGAACATGCAACTGGTGATCTCTAACGATGGCTGAAGTCACTTACGAGCACGTCACAAAGCGCTTCGCGGAAGATGCTCCGCTCGCTGTCGATGACTTCGACCTCAAGGTAGCGGACCAGGAGTTCCTGGTCCTCGTTGGCCCTTCGGGCTGTGGCAAATCCACGACCCTTCGCCTTCTTGCCGGTCTCGAAGAGATCACCGAGGGCAACATATACATCGAAGACCGGCTCGTGAACGACGTCCAGGCCAAAGACCGTGATATCGCAATGGTCTTCCAGTCCTACGCCTTATACCCGCACATGAGCGTCTTCGACAACATGGCCTTCGGGCTCACCCTGCGCAAAATACCCAAGGACGAGATCAGACAGCGTGTCAACGAAGCCGCCGAGATCCTCGGAATCGCGGAGCTTCTCAAGCGTAAGCCTCGCGCCCTTTCCGGCGGACAGCGTCAGCGCGTGGCGCTGGGCAGAGCGATCGTACGGAAGCCATCAGTCTTCCTTTTCGACGAGCCACTATCGAATCTTGATGCCAAGTTAAGAGTTCAGACACGGGCCGAGATCATCAAGCTTCATCAGAGTTTGGGCACCACCTTCGTTTACGTCACCCACGATCAGACCGAAGCCATGACGATGGCCACACGCATCGTCGTTATGGACCGGGGCAGGATACAGCAGGTTGGTAGCCCACAGGAACTCTACGAGCGTCCTCAGAACATGTTCGTCGCCGGTTTCATCGGTAGTCCGGCGATGAACTTCTTCGACGTCGTGGTCGAAGGCGACGGCGACGACCTTCAGCTGCGCGCGGTGGAAGGATTTGCTGTACCCGTACCTCCGGAGAAGCGCGCCGAACTAGCCACCTACAAACGCAGGAAGGTCGTCATGGGGATTCGTCCGGAGAACATCCACGATAACGACTTCCAACCTCCAAACATTAGAGCTTCTCTCGTTGACGCCCAAGTAGACGTCACCGAAATGATGGGCAATGAAGTGAACGTCTATCTGCTCGTCGGCGGTCACGCCTTCCTTGCGCGCGTCGACTCTCGCACTACGGCTCGTCCCGGTCAGAACATCCGGGCGGCGTTCGACATCGATCGCTTGCACCTCTTCGATCCCGACACGGAACAGATGATCGGGCTACCGGCAGAGGTCAGAGCCTCTGCGCCCCCAGCTGAGAGTTCGTAGACTTGGTGCCTCGGCGCGCCGCACTTCAACCGTGCCGACCTACGCCTCGGACCCAGGGCGAGTCGAAGAAGCTGTGTGCGGTAGCGAACGGCGACTGTCAGACTAACGGCTGACGCTAAGGGTGACAACGTCGCCGGGCCCGATCGGCGTCCCTGGCGGCGGTTGGTGCCCTATGACCTGACCGGCTGGGATGTCGCCCTCCTGCACGCCGACTATGATGAAGGTGGCGCCCGACTGGACGATGATGTCCGTGGCATCTGCAACTGAGAGGCCGACCAGATCCGGGATCGCGAGGTCTGGGCCAACCGGGATACCGTCGTTTCCGGTGATGACGTCCGGCGTTGTGTCATTGGCGGCCGTTCCCACGCGTTGGAACGATGGGCTCGTGTCGTCTCGTCCGACGCTGTAGAGGAGAACGACGATAGCGATCAACGAAACCACGACCACCATGGCGATAACGCTGTTCATGTTCCACGTCCGCGGTTGCCGAACCTCCGGGAGCGGTTCCAGCTTCGGCTCCTCGACGTGACCTACCGGGAAGAACGGAAGTAGTTCTTGCGCGTCGAGCCCAAGGTAACCTGCATAGGAACGCAGAAAGCCCCGCGCATACACCGGCGCGGGGAGGATGCTGTAGTTTTCGACCTCTAGAGCCTCTAGGTACTTCTTCGGAATTCGAGTGACGCGCTCGGCATCTTCTATCGTGATTCCCTTTGTTTGCCTGGCGCTCCGCAGGATTTCCCCTAGAGGGGTCATTTCGCCCTCCTGCACTTGCACGCCTGAAGTATACGAGAAGTCGTTCCCGCTCCGTCAACCCCCAGCCGAATCTTTCCCCGAAAAGACGAATCGTACTGATAGAATCGACCTATGCGAGGCGCTTCCCTCCACGAAATCAGAGCGCGCGGCGCGGAAGCGTTCGCCTTCCTCAAGACCCTCACGGTCGAGTCCGTCCGCGAGTTTGGCGACGACAACTGCACCCAGCTGGCCGCCGCCATCTCATATTACGTTCTCTTCGCTATCTTCCCGCTCGCAATCTTCGTCACCGGCGCCATGGGTCTTCTTTTGCAGGACACACAACTTGAGGAAGACATCATCGAGGCCATCATCGATTTGATGCAAGTCAGCGAAGATGGCGATCGCCAGAACGACATCGCCGACGCCGTCAGGGACATCTCGGGCTCGGCCAGCGGGCTGCTCGGCATCGTCGGGTTGATTGGCGCCGCGTGGGCCGGGTCCAACATGTTCGGGGTCATCAGACGGTCGATCAACATCGCCTACGATCTCGAGTACCATCGTCCGGTCGTCCAGCAGAAGCTGCTCGATCTCGCCCTCGTGGTCAGCATGGGACCGTTCTTTCTGTTGTCGATCGCCTCCACCGCACTGCTCCGGACCAGCCGCGAGTTTAGTGAAAACCTGGGACCGCTCGGTGACTTAGCAGAGCAGATGGGATTCCTTTGGGACGCCGGCTCGCTCATCATCCCGTTCACCCTGTCGTTCAGCGCGTTCTTCGTCCTCTACTGGATAGTGCCGAACACCCGCGTCAAGCGGCGTGACGTCTGGCTTGGCGCGCTCATCGCTGCGCTTCTGTTCGAGCTCACAAAGTTCGGGTTCAGCATCTACCTTGAGACGCTCGGTCAGAGCAACGCCGTCTTCGGTGCCCTCGGAGGTGTCGCCATCTTCCTCTTCTGGGTGTTCATCAGCTCCAACATCCTCCTCTTCGGTGCAGAGGTTGCCGCCGAATACCCCCGCGTACGTCGCGGCGACTACGACTCAGGTGAGAACGAAGGCCCCTCAGAACCACTGCTCGACCGCGTCCGGCGCTCCGTCCGCCGCCTCTTCATCGACGACCGCGAGAAGCAGGATTAAGAGTCCACCCGCTTCACCGCCAGCCTGACCGTCTCCCCGTTAACCTCGATCTCCTCACCGTGGGCATCCGACGGCGGCTCGCCGTCGACGATCTCGTTCGAAAGCGTCTCCTGCCGCACGTAGGCCCCGTGCTCAGCGAGTACCTCGCTGACCCGGTCCGAACCCGAGTGATACGTGATGATGTGGTCGGCGATCTCGAAGCCCGCCGCCTTCCGCATGTTTTGAATGCGGTGTACCAGCTCTCGGGCCAAACCCTCATCCGCCAGTTCGGGCGTGATGTCACTTTCGACCGCGACGGCGTACCCTGTGTCGTGGTCCTCGGCCAGCTTGCTCGTTTCGCTCAACTGCTTCAGCAGGTCGGCTGGCCGCTCGTAGGTATCCGTAAACAGCTCGCTCAAGACCAGCGGTACGATCTCCCGAACGTTTAACTCGTCCTTGATCTGCTCCTTCAGGCGCTCCAGGCTCTCCGCCTCCGCCTTGCTCCGTACGAACACGGACGCTCGCGAAAGCGGCTGCCGCACTTTCAGCCCCGCCTTGCTGCGAGCCGCTCGGCCCAGGCTGACCACTCGCATCACCAGCCGCGTTTCGGTCATCAGTTTCTCGTCCACGAGCGCTGGGTCGGCTTCCGGCCACTCCGCAAGGTGAACGCTCTCTGGCGCCTCTTTATCGACCGCTCGCACCAACCCCTGGTAGATCGCCTCGGAGACAAAGGGCGTGAACGGCGCCATCAGCTTGCTCACCGTCACAAGGCAAGTGTAGAGCGTGTGGTACGCCGCCAGCTTGTCGGCGTCGGTGCCGGATTTCCAGAACCGTCGTCGACTGCGGCGGACGTACCAGTTCGAGAGGTCGTCGACGAACCCCTGGATCGCTCGGCCCGATGTGGTCGGGTCGTACTCTTCCAGCCGGTCGGTCACCCTCTGCACTAGGGAGTTCAGTTCGGAGAGCACCCAACGGTCCAGCTCATTTCGCTCACTCTGAGCCTGTAGAAGGGTGTCATCCGGCGAGGACATAGGATCGAATTCGTCCAGATTCGCGTAGGTCACGAAGAAGCTGTACGTGTTCCAAAGCGTCAGAAGGAAACGCCGCAGCGATTCCGATACCAGCTTGCCTGAGAAGCGGCGTGCATCGCCCGGCTTCGTCGCCGTGTACAGGTACCAGCGCAGCGCGTCGGCCCCGTACTCGTCGACTACCGACATAGGCTCGACGACGTTGCCCACGCTCTTGCTCATCTTGCGGCCCTTCTCGTCCTGGATGTGGCCGAGGCAGATCACATTTCGATAGCTCAGGTTCTCCGGGATCGCGCCGACCGAATGAAGTAGCACCGCCTCCGCGTGCAGCGTGTAGAACCATCCGCGCGTCTGGTCGACGGCCTCGCAGATGTAGTCCGCCGGAAAGCTCCGGTCGAACTCGTCTTTGTTGTGCAGCGGGTAATGCCACTGCGCGTACGGCATCCCGCCTGAGTCGAACCAGGCGTCAATCACCTCCGGGCGTCGGACCATCGTGCCATCGCAATCGCCGCACTTCAGTTGGATGCGGTCGACATAGGGGCGATGCAGGTCTTCCAGCGCCTCGACCTCGGCTCGATCGACAGCGCGCTCCAGCAAGTCGGCGCGTGAGCCGATCGCCGCATGTGAGTTGCACGACTGGCATTGCCAGATCGGTAGCGGGGTACCCCAGTAGCGCTCGCGGCTCAACGCCCAGTCCACGTTGTTTTGCAGCCAGTCGCCGAACCGCCCGTCTTTGATGTGGGACGGGTACCAGTTGATCTTCGAGTTTCCCTCGATCAGGCTGTCCTTCACGGAGGTCGTACGGACGTACCAGGTGGGCTTGGCGTAGTACAGAAGCGGTGTCTTGCAGCGCCAGCAAAACGGGTACGTGTGCTTGATGACGTCTCGCCGCTGAAGCAGGCCTCGCGATGAAAGGTCCTCCATGATCGCCTCGTCCGCGTCCTTCACGAACTGCCCAGGCCAAGGGCTTCCCGCGGGCATTTCGCCGCGCAGGTCGACGGGCTGCAGGAAGAGCAGACCCAGTTTCTTGCCCATCTGGAAGTCCTCACCGCCGAAGGCGGGCGCGACGTGCACGATCCCGCTGCCGTCGTCCATCGATACGAAGTCGCCGGACAGGACGGTATACGCTCGCTCGACAGAAGCGATGTCGTCCGTCGTCACCAGCCGCTGGTCTTGCTTCGGGTCGAACCACATCGCCTGCACGCCCCAGTCAACCGGCTTGTATAGCGGTTCGTACGCGAGGCCGACGACATCCGACCCCTTGAGCCGCGCTACGACTTCGTGTTCAGTCTGCAGCGCCTCGCCGGCCAATGCCTCCGCAAGGATCACCAGGTCGCCGCCTACCATGGCCGCGACGTAGTCTGCCTTGGCTTGCACGGCAAGTGCGGTGTTGCCGGGCAGCGTCCACGGCGTCGTCGTCCACGCCAAAACGTGAATGGGCGCCTCAGGCGCGCTCGAAAGCGGCCCCGAGCGTAGCTTTGCTTCGGATTCGTCCGTCAGCCGGAACTTCACGTACACGGAGGGGTCGGGCGTATTCTCTTCGTATCCAAGCGCCACCTCCGCGTCCGAGAGCGACGTTTCGCAGCGCGGGCAGTGTGGTGCCGATCGGTAGTCCAGGTAGACCAGATCGTTGTCCCAGAGCTGCTTGATAATCCACCAGACGCTCTCGATGTACTCGTTGTCGTAGGTGATGTACGCATTTTCCAGGTCCAGCCAGTACCCGATGCGTTCGGTCAGGGCCTCCCACTCCTGCACGTAACGGAAGACGCTATCCCGGCAGCGCCGGTTGAACTCCTCGATGCCGAACTCCTCGATCTCTTTCTTGCTTTTCAGCCCCAGCTCCCGCTCAACCTCCAGCTCGACTGGAAGGCCGTGAGTATCCCAGCCTGCCTTGCGCGGCACACGGTAGCCGCGCATCGTCTTGTAGCGCGGGAACAGGTCCTTGAACGCTCGCGACAGGACGTGATGCACGCCCGGCCGAGCGTTCGCCGTCGGCGGTCCCTCGTAGAAGGTGTACAGCTTGTCTTCTGGCCGCTGATCGATACTCTTGGCGAAGATATCGTTCTCTTTCCAGAAGCGAAGGATCTCCTCCTCCAGTTTCGGGAAGTTCTGTCTCGTATCTACTGGTTCGAACATGGACTGCTCCTGACCCACGAAAAAGACCCGTCCTCTGGGACGGGCCTTAAGCTCGCGGTACCACCCTGGTTCCCCCCGGCTAACCGGGAGACGCTCGTTCAGGGCACGTCCTTTCGGGTCGTCGAAGGGATTATGCCCGTGCCTTTGCTAACGGGGGCTTCCGGCCGAGCCTACTTCCGCATGGGGTTGGGTCGGCGGCTCAGGAGGGATCTTCCGGCGGCGGCTCTCGTGTCCCCTCGCACCGTTCGGGACTCGCTCTACGCGCCTACTCCGCTGTACTCGTCTCCGTCTTAGCCTTTACTGCGTTATTTGGTTGTGTGAGAAAAGTGTATCGGTGGTTGGGGAGCGTGTCAACGCATGTCGGAACGCTCAACCGCGCCTCTCACGCACTTCGTCGTAGTAATTGCGCTCACGTTGCGTTGACCGTACGAGAACGCCCGAAATATAATTACGGCACGATGCGGCTCCGCGTCTGCGGGGCACAGTTCTGTAATCGCCGGAGGCCCCTGTTTGCCCAAGCGCACTTATCAGCCAAAGAAGCGGCGCCGTCAGCGGCGTCACGGGTTCATGCACCGAAACAGCACCAAGGGCGGCAAGGCCGTTCTCAAACGCCGTATGCTCAAGGGCAGGTGGCGGCTCGCCGTTTGAGCGGGTTAGCCCCGGTCGCCGGGGTAGCCATTCGAAATCAAGAACAAGGGAGGCTTCGTCATCGCAAGGACTTCGATGCTATATTCCGGCGTGGCCGCTCATGGAACAACCACCTTCTCGTGTTAAGAACCTTGCTTAACGATCTCCCACATAGCCGGTACGGATTTGTCACCAGCAAACGTGTCGGTAACGCCGTTGCACGGAATCGCATCAGGCGGCGTTTGAAGGAGGTCATCCGGACGCTTTCGTTGCGAGAGGGATGGGACGTTGTCTTCTCAGCCAAAACATCTACGGCCGACGCGTCGTTTCAGCAACTCAGACTAGCCGTGGTCGACTTGCTCACTAAAGCCGACTTGCTACAGAAGGGCACTACTGGGGAAGGGGCTCTGTCCTGAAACGCCTTGGGCTCGCCATGATTCGGTCCTACCAGCGCTGGATATCGCCATCACTGCCGCCGTCCTGTCGCTATCAGCCAACGTGCTCTCATTACGGCTACGAGTCCATCCAGCGGCACGGGTTGCTGCGTGGATCGTGGCTCACACTTAGGCGTCTCGTCCGCTGCAATCCGTTCGTAACCGGTGGCCACGATCCGGTCCCCTGAAGCTGTTCAAACCAGATGACAACCGTCAATAAGGAGGCAACGAAGATACTGCCCATAGGGCGGCCCCGCCGCAATCAGTTCGTCTCAAAGCTCTTTCCTCTCGTCCTTGTCCTGGCACTGGCCAGCGTTGCTTGTGCCACGATCGCCAAGCCAGATGGCTGGGCGGGACCGACGCTCGTCGATGGCATTCTCTACGTGACGCCGGATAACGGTGAAATGGCCGCTATCGATCCCGATGATCTGAGCGATCTTCCAAACGTGAATCCGCGAGTAGTGCCCCAATGGTCCTTCCCCGCAACTGACGATGTGCGATGTCAGAACGAGACCGAATCGCAGAAGCGCGATCTCGATGGAATCTACGGTAGTCCGCCGGTCGACAACACCAACGTCTACTTCGGCGGCTATGACGGTGGCGTATACGCCATAGACCGCGACGACGGCGCCTGCAATTGGTTTTTTGACGCAGACGGTCCAATCATCGGCGGCGCGACTCTCGTCGATGGGAAGCTGTACATCGGGTCTGACGACGGCATCTTGTATGTTCTGGATGTGGTCGATGGCTCAGTCACCGCAAGCTTCGATGCTGGCGACTCGATATGGGTGACGCCGCTCGTGACTGAGCACGCCGTCTATGTGTCGACGGTCGCTGGCGATCTCTTCGCTCTCGATCCGGAAACCCTTAGGCCGATCTGGGATGAGCCGTTCTCCGCCGCCGGCGCGTTGCTGACTGACCCAGTACTGGCTGACGAAACTACGTTGCTCACAGGTGGCGTTGGTGAAACTCTGTACGCCGTCGACATCGCGGCTGGAGACGAGAAGTGGTCGTTCAAAGGCAAGAACTGGTTCTGGGCACGCCCACTCGTAGCCGACGGCACGATCTACGCTGCCGACCTGGATGGTGAGGTGTATGCTCTGGACCTGGAGGGAGAATCGATCTGGGTGGCGCCTTTCCAGGCGGACAACGCGATCCGGTCTGCGCCGCTCCTCGTGGATGACACGCTGCTAGTCGTGGACAGAAAAGGCAATGTCTACGGCGTAGACCCCGCGAATGGCTTTGGTCTTTGGCCCGCCCCCGCGGTGCTCGGGAAAACCGTCTTCTCGAACCCAATAATCCTCGGCGACACCCTTATTATCGTTGCTCAGGGCGGTGACCTGTTCCAGCTCGATCTGGAGTCACAGGGTCGTAGCTTCCTCAAGATCAAGGTGGAATCGTGAGCGTTCAAGCACCTCCCAAGGAAGGTGGCGGCGGCGGTCGTCTGAGCAACTCGGCGCCGCTCCTGATCATAATGTTCATACTGTCGGCCGTTTTCGTCCTCCTCGCCATGGGCCGCAACCCCTGGAACGACCTCTTCATCGACCCGCTCATCAACGCGCTCGTCCTGCTCAACGTCGTCGTCCTCGGGCAGTTCGGTCTCGCGATCATTCTCTTCACTGTGCTCCTTCGCCTGGCCACGCTGCCGTTCACGATTCGCCAGTTTCAGTCAATGAAGGAGATGCAGGCGGCACAGCCGAAGATACAGGAGCTAAACAAGAAATACAAAGACCCTAAGCGTCGCCAGGAGGAGATGATTAAGCTCTACCGCGAGCACAACATCAACCCCCTGGGCTGCGTCATGCCGATGGTCATCCAGATGTCGGTGTTTATCGCCCTCTACCGGGCGCTGGTCTTCGTCGTGGGAGGCAGTCCAGAGAGTCTGATCGGCCTTTCAGAACGGTTGTACTCCTTCAATCTGTTGCAGGGCCAGATACCCCTTGAGCAGACGTTCCTCTGGCTGGATCTCGGCCAGCGCGACGGCACTCTCATCCTGCCTTTAATGGTGGGTTTATCCACGTACGTCCAGCAGAAGATGACGATGACACCAAACGCCAGTCCTGAGATGCAGCAACAGCAGCAGATGATGGCCTGGATGATGCCGATGATGCTGACCTTCTTCACTCTCTCGCTGCCGAGCGGAGTTGGTATCTACTGGGTCATCTCCAACATCTTCAGCCTGTTCGCCAGCTACTTCGTCTACGGCAGGCGACTCCTTAGCTGGCGCCAACTCTTGCCGATACCCGCTCCCGCCGCCACTTCGGCCGCGAGCAAGAAGGCCGAAGGTGGTGACCAGGCCGGTGACGACAGTGCGGACGACGCCGACGAGGCCACTGCGTCGGAGGAAGAATCGGATAGCGAAGAGCCGGCGAGCGCGCCGGCGCCAAGAACGAGGCGAAGGTATGGAAAGCGTAGAGGTAAGCGCAAAAACCGTAGATGAGGCGATCGATATCGCCCTCGACGAGCTCGGACTGACTCGCAGTCAGGTCGATATCGAGGTTCTGTCGCCCGGGAAGGCCGGTCTCTTTGGCCTCGGCGGCGAGCAGGCTCGCGTCCGCGTCGTCGCCCTGGAGGAAGGGACCGCGAGGCCCATCACGGAGCCCGACGATGACGACGACGAACAGCGCCGTGAGCCGGGTTCGGACACACGCGACACCCGTGACACGCGTGAGACCCCGGATACTGAAGTCGTGCCGCTCGACTCCGAAGAGGTCGTAGCCGCGACCGAGTTTCTCGAGGATGTCCTCGAGCTTGCCGGCGTCGTGGCCGTCGTAACCGTCCGCGAGCCCGAGACCGCTGCCGACGGCCTCGGCCGCGCCAGCGCCGTGCTCGATATCGAAGGCGAGGACCTTGGGTTGCTGATCGGCCGTCGTGGCAGCACCCTGGCCGCGCTCCAATACCTAGTCAACGTCATGATCACCCGCCGCCAGGGAAGCCGCGTCCTCGTCACCGTTGATGCGGAACGCTATCACCGGCGCCGTGAGGAGACGCTGCGGGCGCTGGCCCGGCGCATGGCGGATCGCGTTCAGGGCTCCCGCCGTGCCATGACGCTCGAGCCGATGCCTGCCGCGGAGCGACGGATCATCCACCTCGAACTCTCCGACGACGATGACGTCGTTACCGGCTCCGTTGGCATGGGCGACGAGCGCAAGATCGTTATCCGGCCGGCACGCGACGAACGCCGCTAACCCCGAACTCGTCATGCCGACGCCGGACTTCCTTGTGATCGGCCACGCCCTTCAGGACTTGATCGGCGAAGGGGACGAGCCCGAATGGCGACTGGGCGGCGCTGTCGCCTATGCATCCGCTCTCGCCCGGAGGCTCGGCCTCCGCACAGCCGTTCTTACCTCCGCCGGGCCCGATATGGACTTCGAGCGCCTTCTGTCGGGCGTCGACTGCCGTGTCATCCCCGGCGAGCGCACCACACAGTTTCGCAACATCTATCCGCCTCAGGCTGAAGGCCAGCGGCGTCAGGTCGTTCCCCAGAGTTCTGACGTGACGCTCGCTCCGGAACACGTCCCCGACGACTGTCGTGACGCTGGTATCGTTCTCCTGGGTCCGGTCGTTGGTGAGGTCACAGACGACATCGCCGCTTGCTTCCCGAACGCCCTGATCGGCGTTGGCGCGCAGGGTTTCCTCCGCGAAGTCGATGACGCACACCACGTGCGGCCTGTATCACCCGATCGCTGGGACGCCGAGCCGCTGTTGCGCGACGCCAGCGTCCTGTTCGTGTCTGACGAGGACGTAAGCGTTGACGAAGCGCCGGCGGCCATCGAGCGCTGGACCCGTATCGTGGATATCGTTGTCTTCACGCGCGGCGACCGCGGCGCCGATGTGTACTACCGCGGCGAGGAGAGGCACATCAACGCGTTCCCCTGCAGCACCGTTGACCTGACGGGCGCGGGCGACGTCTTCGCCGCCGCGTTCCTCATCCGCCTACACGAGACTGGACGCTTGCCCGCCGACAGGAGTGACCCGTGGGAGGCCACTCGCTTCGCCGACTGCGCGGCGTCCTTCGTCGTGGAAGCGGATGGGCTCGAGGGGATCCCGGCGCGGGATCAGATCGAGGCGCGGCTGCGGGAGAACCCGGAGATCATCGCGACTTCGACGGATCCTGACGGACCCAGACGGGTTGAGACCAACAATCAAAGCTGATTTCGTATCTGCTGGCTGATCGACCGTCCGATTTCGTATCTGGCGTTTGATTGATGGGGGGCGATTTTTCGTTTTTTCGGGTCCGGTTCGTGTTTGGCGGGCGATTGTGACACACGTTTACGTTTGATTGAGTGACGTTCATGTACAGGGCGCCTCCCGGTCAATCAAAGCGGGCTGGCCCTAGGGCTGAGACGATCTCGACATACCGCGTCCGGTATCAGTTTAGCGCTGTTCGTGGGGAAGTGTGAGGGGTAAGTGGCGCCGCGGGTGTGATCGGGGTGTGGGCAAAGCATGGCTTCGCTGAGTGTAAAGCGGAGGTCCTCTGCTAGACTTGGATCGTGGAGGTCTTAACCCGGTGAGCGCTCTTGTCGTAGTCCCCTGCGGGCGGTCGAAGCTGTGGAGGCGGAATCCAGACGCTGGCCCGACGTCGGCTAGGGACGTGTATACAGGCAGCCCGTTCAAAGTGAACCGCGAATACGCTGAAAAGTTTGCGGATAGATGGGTCATTCTGTCGGCAAAGTACGGCTTCGTCGATCCTGAGTTCATGATTCCAGCCGACTACAACGTGACGTTCAACGACCCTCGAACGAATCCGATTTCGATGTCTGTCCTGAGGAGCCAGCTCGCCTCACTCACCTTGGCGCGATTCGATCTCGTCGTTGCGCTTGGTGGCGCGACTTATTCAAGGCTAGTTGTGGATGCATTTGTCGGCACTGGCGCTCGGGTGATCTCGCCAGCGGCTGGATTGCCGATTGGGAAAGCGATGTCGCGGGTCAAGAACGCCGTCAGGTCAGGTCAGCCCTTCTAGGTGCCTCCTAGTCCGAGTGCGAGGCCTCCGCAAGCTCCGTGAACCGAGCGAGTTCTTCTTGATCTAGCTGGGGACCACCGACGAACTGGCTGTTCCAGAGCCCACATCGCTGCACGATCTCGCTGCGTGCGAACCGCCCTAGCCATTCCTTTGAGGGACCGCATGTGGGACAGGCAGACAGCGTGGCGATCAGAAGCGCTTCCATCACGTTTCTCTCTGGCATGTTTGGTATCGCGACCACCCGGAACGAGAATGAGCTGCGCAGCATCGCTGTCACATGTCGCTCGGTGGGCTTGCAGTCAGCGCACTTCGGCGCATCCTGCTTCTCCCAGTGGGCGAGACACGGGTGGTCTCGCTGGTCGCGCCGCATCAGCGCGCCGCCGATGGACTTCCGAAACACGCTTGAGTTCTTGTTGGACGCGTAGTGGTTGCGAAGGCGACGAACAAGCCCGCCGCGCGATCGGGGGTGATTTCCGACTCGCACAATGCGCCCATCGGGGGCATGTTCGCTCTTTTCGGTCTTCTCAAAGAAGAAGTACAGTCCGTCGGTGAAAGGGACACTTCGCGGAGACTCCTGGGCGGTAAGCGCCTCAAGAGTCTGGTGGATCGCCAGGCAGAGTTCGTTGACGGCACTCATAGCATCGACACTTAATGCGTGGGCACGACGTGCTTAGGCCGTGCCGCCTACGACCAGAAGTCGTCGAAGTCCGGTTGGTCCGGGAACTCCCAGAACTCCGTGAGCTTGCCGTTGTCCACGTGGAAGACCTGCACGCTGTTGTAGCCGCTGGATTTCCCCTTGCGCTGGCCGCGCTGCACCGTCAGGCCGATTACGTGCGAGTCGCTGGCGATGACATCGTGCGATTCCAGCCGGAACGTGCCTTCGGAGCGCTCTATCATGTCGCGAAGGTAGGTGATCACCTGCTCCTTCCCCCGGTATTCGCCGGCAAGGGGGCTCTTGCCCGGGATGTTGAACATGACGTCGTCCGTGAAGTCTGCGACGGCAGCATCGATATCGCCGCGCGCGAAGGCATCGTAGGCGTTGCGTAGAAGGTC
>JACZRQ010000148.1 GCA_022574655.1 Chloroflexota bacterium | reverse complement strand
CAGCCGGAGCTCTACTCGCAGCTCAAGGGCAACCAAAACAACGGAGTCGTCGTTCAAATCCTGAACAAGGGCTGTAAGCTGATGGACCTGCAGGGGAACCTCATCCCTCCCTTCTCGTGCGAGGACGCCGACATCACCATTCGCTTCCTCGAAGGTGACGTCGAGCCGGACTGCATCGTGGACGGCAGAGACACGCAGCTCATCGCCTTCCACTGGGGCGGGGTAAAGGGGAGCCTGCTCTACGTGGAACGGTTAGACATCTCGCCGGCGGTCCAAGACGGCCGCATCGACGTGAATGATCTCCAGCACGTCTACGGCCGCTTCGGCAGCACGTGCGAGGATCCGCACCCGCCGCAGGTGCCGCTCAACCCGAAGGCGTAGCACCCACAGAGGCTCAGCGCAAAACAAGAGGGCCGACGCGGTGCGGCCCTGTGGAACCCGTTCGTCGATCGTACCTTCAGTCCCGCTGGCCGTTCCCCTCCGCCGTTTCCATCGCTTCCTCCGGCGTCTCTTCAGAGTAGACGCCCGCCCGCCGGCCGAGCCAAACGGTGACGACGAAGTCGTCGCGAAAGGGCATCGCCGACATCACGAGCCGCTCGTCCACCTCGCCGATGAGCGACTGAATGTCGTCTTCGGTGAAGTCATCGGGTACACAGAGCGTCGCGTTTACGATGTCGTCCCCGAAGTGGAGATCCGCTTTGCCGATCGGGTTGTCGTCTGCGAAGACGAGGTAGACCTCGGAATGGGGCGTGCGTGACTCGCGTTGGAAGTGGAAGCGGGACATGGCTGCTAGCGACGGCCGCCGCCGAACATGCCCTTGATGTTGTCCCAGACGGACTTGTTACCCATCTTCCCGAGGAACTTCCCCCACGACTCTTCGGCTGAAGCGGCTCGCTCCAGACCGCGCACCCGCTCCTCCATGATGTCGCGGACCTTACCCTCCTCGCCCGCGTCCAGCCAGAAACCGTGCTCGTCCTCGCAGGTATCGATCTCCAGATTATAGGCGCGATAGTTGAAGGCGCGCATCGTCTTGTCGCACTTGGGGCACTGTAGGTCGCTCGGACGCTTCGCGTACTCGATCGTCGCGCGCCGGGTGTCCTCATCGGCAACCGTCGCCTCCAACTGGTCCAGCTCACCGTGGTCCAACCAGCGCCCGTTGCACGTGGGGCAGTGATCCACCTCGATGCCTTGGTGGTGCTCGATCTTCAGCTCCGCGCCGTCCCGGGGGCACTTCAACATGATGCGCCTAGTGTATCAGAAACGCGCTGCCGGACGGGTGATCACACGCACGTTCTCAGAGACATCCTGAGCCTGTCGGAGAGGCCTTCGCTCAGTCGAGATTGGGAGCCGCTCGGTGGTATCGAGACACCACGTTGGGATCGAGGGTAATGCTTACCGTCGCTGATTCCTTTTCCGTGTACGGGAGCAGATTCAACACGTACCGGATACTCTCTAGGCGCGCCTGCTTGTTGTTGGCCCGCACAATGATCCACGGGCTGAAGGAGGTGTGCGTGCACTACCCTTTCGGCTGCAATCCCTCCTGCGGCGGGCAGGCAGAGAAGGCCCCTGCTTGGGAAGAGTGCGCTCTCGGCCCGAAATCGACCAGCCCTAAGGTTTCCGAGCGGTGCGGCTAGCTGCCGCCGACCGGCAGACTATCCAGCAGTCCCGCATCGAACTGCAACATCAGCGCCGTATCGACCGCGTTGACCTCGCCGTCCATGTTCACGTCAGCTCTGTCAAAGTTTGGCGTCGGGGAGATGAGGCCGGCGATGAGTTGCAGGACCAGCAGCACGTCGATACTGTTCGTGACGCCATCCATGTTCACGTCGCCGTTGCGAAGGGTGGGCGTGGGCGTGATGTCTTCACTGAAGACGCAGGGGTCGGAGATTGCGCGGCACACTTCGAGTCGGTAACTGGCGAGACCTTCGGCCGTTCCCGTCACCGTCACCTCATACGCCGCGGGAGAGCCTGGCTGAGACTCGCGAAACTCTTCGCCGGGCTGCAGCGCTACGTCACTGCCATCTGGAAGCAGAATCGATACGGAAACCGAGCCTGTCTTCTCGGTCACTCTGATGCCAATGAACTCCTCGATGCCCAGACCTAAGGTTGAGAACGTCCATACGTCGGACTCGCCGGGGCACAGGCCTCCTTGTTCATCAGCGGTGTGGTTCGGCGTGCCGATGCCGCTGAACAGCAGTTCGCCGCCGCCAGGGTTAGGGTCCGTGCAGGGCTCGCTGGTCGGCGTGGCGGTCGGCGTCGGCGTGTTCGTCGGTGGTGCCCCCTCCGTCGGAGTCGCCGTCGGCGTTTCCGGCGCTGGAGCGGTTGGTAGCGGCGTGTCTGTAGCCGACGGGCATCCAGCGGCACCACCACCACCCGGTGGGCATGCGGGCTTGAGCGTATACGTGATGGGGTGCGAATCACCGAGAAAATCAGGAGGCAGGCCAAGGGCGGTTCCCATCCGGTACTCACCGCTCAGCTGCCCAGCTAGATCAAGCTTACCCTCGAACTCCACAGCGATGTCTTGAATATCAGCTACCTTCCCGCTGCCCGAGGCGAAGATCTGACCCTCTTCGATCGCGCCGGTGACGTCCACCCAAGGCGGCTCACCACTGATCGTGATGAAGGTGAGCGGTCCTTTGCTGGTGAACGTGAGGTTGAGCACGAGCTGGGCCGGCATGTCGATGAACTCGGCATGTCCATCTGGGTCGTCGCCGTCCGCGACATTGACATCCACGAACGCTTGCGACCCCCCGCCCGTTTCCGGCGACGCAAGGGAGGTGATGCTGAACAGCAGCACCCCCGCGGCCAATGCGGCGGTCGCGACGAGCGCGAGGACGCCTCTCTGCGTTGTGAGTACCACAGGTCACCTCCTGACGTGGGATGGACATCTGCTGTCCCTCCCACCTAGCATCGGCCGGGTCACTGCCCCACGGGCAGGCTATCCAGCAGTCCCGCCTCGAACTGCAACATCAGCGCCGAATCGACGGCCGTGATCTCGCCGTCCAGATTTACATCCGCTCGGAGGACATTTAAGATCCCTACCTGCTGTATGAGGCCGTCGATAGTTATCAGGCCCGCTATGTGCTGTTGGACGAGGAGCGAGTCGAGGCTGTTCGTCACGCCGTCCTTATTGACGTCGCCGTTGTGAATTGGCCTGTTGATGAACGTCACTCTGACAAGGCCGCCTGGCTGAAGCGTGAAATTGCGGCAGAAGGCTAGCGGCGAGACCCGTACCCACCCGGGCTGGAGCGTCTCTGCTACCGAGTAATTACCAGCCGGGAGAGCGGCTCGGAACAAGGAGGTAGAGAGCTCTCCAAACATACCTTCCGTGTCGCCTGCGACCGTGACGCCAGATCTGACAGGCGAGCCTAAACAGCCGTCGCCCTCGAAGATTTTCATCTCCCAACCGTCGAGTCCTAGGGGAACGGTGCCGAGCACTCTGAGGCCCTCGTCGCGGTCCAATTCCTTGAAGACCTCGACCTCCGTTGGCAGTCCGGGTGTGGCGGTGACGGTCGCGGTCGGCGACGCCATGCCCGGTAGCGTGGCGGTGGCGGTTGCCATGGGGCTCCCGGTTGGGGTGGCGGTCGCCGTGGCGCTCCCGGTTGGGGTGGCGGTCGCCGTGGCGGTGGCAGTCGCCGTCGCCGTCGGGGTGGCGG
>JACZRQ010000147.1 GCA_022574655.1 Chloroflexota bacterium | reverse complement strand
CCTCGACTGAGATCTTTGGCTCCCATCCATCCAGAACCTTCTGGGCGAGCGTGATGTCCGGCCGCCGCACCTTGGGGTCGTCGGGGGGAAGCGGCATCATTTCGATCGGACTCGCGCTGCCGGTGATCTCGATGACTTTCTCCGCCATGGCGCGCAGCGTCATTTCGCTCGGGTTCCCGATGTTGACGGGGCCGATGTAGCTCGATCGGAGCAGTCGCCACACTCCCTCGACAAGATCGTCGACGTACATGAACGAGCGCGTTTGTGACCCATCTCCGAAGAGGGTGAGACGCTCTCCCAAGATGGCCTGCCGGAAGAAGTTCGGTATGGCGCGACCGTCGTTGATCTGCATCCGCGGCCCGAATGTATTGAAGATCGGAATCGTTCCGCCCTGCGGAAGTGGACCGTCGCCCGTCACCGGGTTAACGTATCTCCAAACTGTCTGACCGTCCGGTGTAACTTCAAAGAAGTTGCCGGAGTTTCCTTCATCAATCAACGTATTTCCGTTCGGTAGACGTTGGACTCCGGAGATTAGTGCAGAGAAAAAATCAGCCGGTTCCTCCGCCATGTATGTCCATACAGGAGATTCCGGTCCGTACGCCTGTCCGGCGTCCAACGAGTAGTTTCCGAAGCTGTCGACTGGGGGCACAATCTCATCAATGGAAGAGTAGCTGCCGTCCAGCCGGAAGAGCCCGTTGTTGAAAACCAGGATGTTGCCTTCCCCCGGAAGCCCATTGTCGATCCACTGGGCATCGTGTTGGGTGAACAGCGTCTGATCGGTGTCATCTCCGGCGCCGTACGCCTGCGGATTGCCCCAACGATATAGGAGGTCGCCGCCCTTGCCACTGTTACCTCCTGTATGGCCCGCCGCTTCCTCGGTCGTGGTGCTGTGGTCGATTACCCAGAACTCGCTGAAGGTACGAACGCTCAGGATGATCTGATCGAGCTCTGCGTTGTAGTCGATGCCATTGGCGTGGTGCCAGTCATGACCTGCGAGAAGAATGAAATTCAGGTCGATCAGTTCGGGATGGTCCGCGACGACGCCGAAGTTGGCCTTCTCCGAGTCGAAGTCCTGGACGAGGTGATCCCACGCGTTCCATTCCCAGACGATGTCGCCGCCGCTGGCGCCAGTGGGCTGAACCTCGATAATCTGGTTGGGCCACAGGTCGTCGTCGGTGAGCTTAGCCGGATCTCGTCCAGCGGCGATGGCTTCCGCGGCGGTTTTCCGCTCCCACGCAATCATCAGCACGTTGCCGTTGGGTAGACGTTCAACGTCATGGTGCAGACTGTGAGTATCATCGGAGTACTCGAACTCCCAGACGACCGTGCCATCCCATGCGATCACCTCAACCCGACCGGTAACGCCGCCCCCCAGGAAGACGGGATTTGCCTCAGGCCCGAGGACGGCCGAGCGAAGTAGGTTTCCGTTCTCCAACAGGTACACGGGCAGCGTGCGAAAGTCGCTGGCCCAAGAGTGCACCACCTTGCCATCGCTGTCTATCAGAAACGTGTCGGTGGACAGTATGGGTGAAAACAGCGTGTAGCCCTCGTGCGCGCCTTCGGTGGAGATCAAAAGGCCGAGGTTGTTTCCTTCCGCGTCTATCGGTGACGATGAGAGCCACAAGACGAAGGCCATCGCGGCCATAAGAACGAGGAGCTTGAACCTGTTTGTCATGCGCTATCCCTCCAAGTCCAATGATTCGCTTCACTTCAGATAACGCCTCGATGACACCTCATAGTACACCAACTTTGTGATCTTGTAGCGCCTCGTGAAGCCTACGGTCTCCTGATTGTGTTTAGCTACGCGACGTTCGAGGTTGTTAGTCACACCGGCGTACAGCGTCTTGGTTCTGTTCGACATGATGTACAGGAAGTAGTCCCGCATGGTGGTGATAGAAACGAGATTCTTCGCTGCGCTCAGAATGACGTATCCTTACGCGCAGACTGACTAGACTGTCAGCCTGAGCCCTTTGCTCCGCTCAGGATGACGATCTCTCAATTCACAATCCCTGATCCTTGAGCATTTGCCCACCGCGACCCTCGACCCATGGCCCTCGCCCCGGCCCTCCGGCCCCTCACATCGCGCGGTTGATGTCCGCCTGCTCCAGCAGGGCGACGATGTTGCCCTTGCGGAACGCCTCGATGTCGTCGTTGTACTTGAAGATGCAGCCGAGCGTCTCCTCGACGGTCGCCGGGTCGAGCTCGTCCTTGTGCAGCGCCATGAGCGCCGCGCCCCAATCGATCGTCTCGGCGATGCCGGGCTTCTTGTAGAAGTCCTCCTGCCGGAGCTGCTGCATGAGCGCGCAGACCTGGCCGGCCAGCCGCTCGTTGATGCGGGGCACCTTCGCGCGCAGGATCTCGTACTCGCGGTCGAAGTCCGGGTAGTCGATCCAGAGGTAGAGGCAGCGGCGCTTGAGGGCGTCGTGGATCTCGCGCGTGCGGTTAGAGGTGATGACGACGAAGGGCTGGCGGTGCGCTTTCAGGGTGCCCAGCTCCGGGATGCTGATCTGGAAGTCGGAGAGCACCTCCAGCAGGAAGGCCTCGAACTCCTCATCGGCGCGGTCGATCTCGTCGATGAGCAGGACGGGGGGCCGGTCGCCGTCGGCGGTGATGGCGTCCAGCAGCGGGCGTCGGATGAGGTACTCTTCGCTGAAGAGCTCCCGGTCGATCGCCTCCAGGGCGCCGTCGGTGGCCTCGCCCATTTTGATGCGGAGGAGCTGCTTGGGGTAGTTCCACTCGTAGAGGGCGTGCGAGGCGTCCAGCCCTTCGTAGCACTGGAGGCGGATGAGGCGGGTTTTCATCGTCGCCGCCAGCACTTTGGCGAGCTCCGTCTTGCCGACGCCGGCCTCGCCCTCCAGGAAGAGCGGCTTCCCTAGCTTCGAGGCGAGGAAGACGGTGGTGGCGATGGCGCGGTCGGCGAAGTAGCGCTGGCGGGCCATGGCCTTCTGCACGGCATCGATGGAGCGAAACATGGCGGCTCTATGATAGCGCACGGGAAGGTAAGGGCGGGCACGGCGGACGCTTATCGAACCTTAGGGACGCTCTCTGGTCAGCGCGGAGAGGCCCTTGGCGTGCAGGATGAGGCCCAGGTTGGGGCTGCTCGGTTCGACGCCGTCTCCGAGCAGCTTGATCAGCTCCCGGTAGAGCCTGGTCGCGTCGAGGCGGAGGTCGGGATCGACTCCCACCTCTACCCCTAGCTGATGCATCCAGAACGCGGGTTGGGGAGGTCCGTCCTGCTCCCAGGTTACGCCCGGCCCGTATAGCAGGTAGACGTCCCAGGCCGGCTCGGTCGTGAGACCAATGGGCGTTTGAAAAAGCTTCCCCACATCGCGATTGTCGATCCAGTAGTGAGTCACGCGAGAATCGTTCAGTATGGACGTCGATCTTTTCGCCCATTGCTCGTTGTCAGAGCGCAGGATGGGCTCCCACACAGCGTACGCGCGCAGGGAGTCGCTCCCGATTTTCTGAAAGACGTTATCGTGCACCACACGGGCGCCGTGGATGCAGCCGGGTCATGTCGGTGAAAGCAGGACCATCAGCCGGACACGATCGACGTTTTGGTTGAACGCCGTTCGTATGTCTACTCCTTCCCCGGACTGCGGAGCCAGTGTGGCAGCTTTGATCAAAAGCGGGTCGGCCGCGTCGATCGCTTCCACCATCTTCGTGTAGCCGGTGCAGCGGCAGAGG
>JACZRQ010000058.1 GCA_022574655.1 Chloroflexota bacterium | reverse complement strand
TAGATTCTTCCCCTGATACATTGGGATGGGAATGACTCTGCCCTGGCCAACGAAGCCCAAAAAGGAAGGGGCCCGTCGCGCAGACGTGCCCCTTCTCCCCTGCCATCTGTTCCGTGTTTCGACAGATGAGGTTCATCGGTGCTTACTCGCTCACCACGGGGTTGCGGAGCGTCCCAATGCCTGGAATCTCCACCTCCACCACGTCGCCGGGTTGCAGCTGGCTGGTCCTTCCCGGCGTGCCGCTGTAGATCACGTCGCCGGGGTCCAGGGTGACGTACTGTTACCGCTGGCTCGTCGAGGAGGCGCGGCGCAGCATGAACGAGAACGTGGACGAGATCATTCGCTGGCTCCGGGGGCGTTAGCCTTGTTGACCAATCTTAAAGAGATCAAATCGTACGGAGACCACTCGGTCGTGACTTTTCGGGCCCGGGCGCTACGATTCTGGGAAACGGGCGGCCTGCGGATGTGTCTTGTCGGAGATGAGTCGGCGCTCACCCGTGTCGAACTCGGTGACGCTGTGATCGAGGCCGAGCAGAGCTATGAGTTCATCGATGCCGTAGTGAAGCAGTACGCGGGTGGCTGGCACAGCGTCTCGATTGCCGACGGCGGGTCTGCCGTTCCGGTCGAGGAAGATGTAGCCGTTTCGCAGGACGAGGCGTACATCGAACGTACGTTCAAGATTCTGTCGGGGATACAGCGGAAGAAGGCTAGGAAGGAAGGTCGGCTTCCTCCGTGGCAGCACCCCTCGGAGAGGGAGGTGGGTAATGATTGAGGTTGGGCTCAGCCGCGAATCTAGACGACGGTCGGTATCTGGACAGCCAACAACGGCTGACGATCGAAGTTCGTCAGCCGTTCGAGTTGATATTGCTAGCGACCGAGGTCTAAGCGATCTTCTCTTCCTCGATCTGGCTCTTCACCATCTCGAGTAATTCAGGTGTTGGCTCCAGGCCGTGCTCCTTCGCGTGCTCAGCCGCGTTCTTCATCAGCTCTTCCTCGGTGTCGCCGCGCACGACGTGGCTGCATCCGCTTGCCGGGTTGACCTTGTTGCAGTCAATGATTTTGCCCATGTTCGGCCTCCTCCCAAGACTGGCTCACTTTCCTTTCTCAATTTCAGTATCCCACGTTCTGAGGCGGACTCTCAACCGGATGTGAGACGTGTGGAGGGTTGGTCGCGTCTCCTCTGGACTAGACGGGCTCATGAAGTGGTGACGGCGGCCGATGTCCATGGATATGTTTCAGCCTGGAGAGGTCAGTGGCCTGTGTCAGGTGAGCCAGAACCAGCCAGGGCGTGCGGTCGGGTGGTCAACAGGACATCCGGGTGATAATCTACTGCGGACGCTACGATAATCCTATCCACTAGATCGACGCCTTTACCCAGGAGTCAGGCGTAGTTATTCTTGTCCGAGGGGTAGTCACGGAGAATCGCACGGCGGGCACTATTAGGAGGAATCCCGTATGAAATTCCTGTCTGAGACCTTCGCGATCAGGACAGAGCGAGGTCCGCAGTTTATCGACATAACCGAGCGAGTCCTTGAGACGGTACGGGCATCTGGCGTCAAGAACGGTTTCGCCGTCGTCTTTTCCAAGCACACCACCGCCGCTATCCGCATCAACGAAGCGGAGCCACACCTCATTTCCGACATGGAAAAGCTGCTCGCGAGCGTAGTGCCGTCAGGTGAGGACTATGCTCACAACCGCTACGCACACGCCGACTCCACAAACGGTGAACGGCCCAACGCCCACTCTCATATTCAGCACCTGTTTCTCGGGGCCAGCGAGTCAGTGCCGATAGTCGCAGGTCAGCTTGAAACCGGTCAATGGCAGCGCATCTTCCTTATCGAGCTTGATCATGGACGTGACCGCGAGGTCGTCGTTCATCTCATAGGCGAGTAACATCGTGCCTCCTCCAGCGCTGACCCGCTACAGGCGGGAGCTGGATGAGTATCTTGAGTCCCTGTTAGATCGAGTACATCCACTCACCCTCGATCGCATGATTCGGTACCACTTGGGGTGGCAGAACGCCGATGGTGCCCCGTCCGATAATCGAGGAAAGGCATTACGTCCGTCGTTGTGCATGCTGGCCTGTGAAGCGGCTGGCGGTGATCCCATCGCGGCGTTGCCCTCAGCGGCCGCGGTGGAGTTCGTCCATAACTTCTCGCTTCTGCACGACGAGATACAGGATCACGATCGTGTCAGGCATCATCGGCCTACTGTCTGGACGATCTGGGGGGAGGCGCAGGCGATCAACGCTGGCGATGCTCTGCTGGCGCTTGCCAGACTCGCGGTTCTGCGCGTCGAGCCTGGTGACGGCAATGACGCGTCGGCCCTGGACTCGGCGCAGGCTCTGGATGAACTGACGCTTGAGATGGTCGAGGGGCAAGTGATGGACCTCGAGTTCGAGGACACGTTCGACGTGGACGTAACAGCGTACCTAACGATGGTCGAGAAGAAGACGGGAGCGCTATTCGACTGTTCGATGCGACTGGGCGCGCTGGCGGCAGGCGCTGGTCAAGACGTCGCCGACCGTCTGGGCCGGAGCGGTCGGCTAATGGGCCTCGCGTTTCAGATTCGTGATGACATGCTCGGCATCTGGGGTGTGGAGACTCGAACCGGTAAAGAGGTGGCCGCGGACATCCGCAGGCGAAAGAAGACGTTGCCCATCGTCTACGCGCTTTCGCTCTCTGACGAAGTTGTGGGGCGTCGGGTCAGGGACGGGTACTCTGCGGAAGTCGTCTCCGAACAGGGCGTATCAGACATACTTTCCTCCCTCGACGGCATCAGCGCGCAACAGTATTGCGCGGAGCTTGCCAGTGAAAAGAGGGACGAGTCACTTGTTGAGCTAAAGAACTCTGGGTTGTCCGGGAATGCGGCGGATGAACTCTCGGACGTCGTCAACTTCTTACTTGAACGAGATTACTGACGTGCTTGCGATCCTCGCGGAGGGCCGTCGACAGCCCTCCTTGCTTTTTTCGATGCCTCAGTCTCGTTGCTTTCGCAGTGTGCGAGCTGAGGCGGCTGGCGCTAACCTAGCCGCTTCTTGATCTCTTCTTTGATCTCCCGAACCCGTTTCATCTCGGGGTAGGTCCCGCCTTCGGCCTTGCGGTCGAACAGTACTTCCCCGTCAGCGTAGACCTCCAGCCTTCCGCCGCCGACCGGGATCATCGTGACTGGAGCAGCCTCGCCGAACTCGTGCCAGATCTCGGTCGCCATCCAGGCGGCCAGGGGCAAATAACCTCACTCGACGCAGTAGGCGATCTCGATCGTCAGATCGCCAGCGTATCGATCATCGATCAGCATTGCCTGCTCCTTCGTTCGTACTTAATCGAGACCTAGGTCAGCCCGCGCTTCGTCGGTCATCATCTCAGGGTTCCATGCCGGGTTGAAGGTGATCTCGACATCGACGTCCTTCACACCCGGGATCAGTCCGACGCTCTCATTGATCTGCTCCACGAGCATCGGTCCGATGGGGCAGGCGGGCGTCGTCAAGGTTAGCAGGATGTGGATGTCGCCCTCGTCGACGCCGACCTCGTACACGAGGCCGAGATCGTAGATATTGTAGTGTAGCTCTGGATCGTAGACCTCACGGAGGCCTTCGATAATCACGTCCTCGGTGACCATAACAGCTCCTTTCGCTGTAGAAACTTCTTTATCATTGTAACGAATTCGCGGCGGCGAGGCAGGGACTTGACTTATCGCCGGAGATGATTAGAATTGTGCCATCGATGAAGCGGATTTGGCTAGAGCCTGCCGCTGAACCCAAGGGGGAGGGGACAGACAAGGCGCCGTTGAATCCGGCGCCTTGTTTGGCTTCAGTACTCACGCTTTCAGTGCCGCGAGCTTCTCGACCGCCTTCACCAGGGCCTGCGTTCCTTCGCCCCCAAGACCTTCCGCCTGGACGGCGGCGAACAGTTGATGTACCAGGCTCGTTCCCGTTAGCGGTAGGTCGATCGCTTCGGCGGTCGCAAGGGCGTGTCGCAGATCCTTCTGCTGGTGATCGATCTTGAAGCCTGGGGCGAAGTCGCGCGCTAGCATCTTCGGTGCGAGGTTCAGAAGTTGCCAGGAGCTGCCGGCGCCGGCGCCAACGGCCTCGATCATTCTCTCGGGGTCGACGCCCGCCTTTCGGCACAGGGTTAGCGCCTCGCACACCGCCAGATTCGTGAGTGAGACCGCGACTTGATTGCAGAGCTTGACCACCTGCCCGCTGCCGCTGGAACCGCAGTGGACCACCTTCTTACCAAGCACCTCGAAGACCGGTCGACAGCGCTCGAACGCAGCGTCCTTGCCGCCGACCATGATCGAGAGCGTGCCCTGGATCGCGCCCTGGTCGCCGCCGCTCACCGGCGCATCGAGCATCGCCACGTTCGCCTCCGACAGACGGTCAGAGATTCGGCGAGTCACCTCAGGGGAGATCGTCGACATGTCGATGTAGACTAGACCCTCGTGTGCGCCCTCGATGATGCCGTTCGGCCCGAGTGCGACCTCCTCCACGTCTGGAGAATCACCAACTATTGTGATGACGAGGTCAGATCGCCTGGCGACTTCCGCCGGGTTAGCAGCTTCCTCGGCACCGTCCGCTATGAGAGCTTCGATGCCGGGACGGCTCCGGTTCCAGACGGTCGTTTGGTGGCCGGCCTTGATCAGGTTGCGGGCCATCGGCCGGCCCATGATGCCCAGTCCGATGAATCCGATGCGGTCAGTCATGTTCATCTCCGAGAAGTTAAGACGTGAGTTTGTTTGGCATTTCCGTGTTAGCAGGGTGGATCGATCGATTGAACGTCATTCAATCGTCACCCTGCTGTTCGACTGGTCCTTGTGGACTCACGCAGACTAGGGCGATAGCTCGATGATTTTGCAGTCCGCCGTTTCTGACTTCATCAGCTCCACTGTTCCTGGATGGCATGTGAACAGTAGTACCTGCTGCTCCCTTGACAGTTCGCCGAGCGCCCTGCACGCTTCGCGCGCCCTTTCCGGGTCGAAGTTGACCAGAATATCGTCCATGATCACCGGCATGGGTTCGGCTCGTCTTGCGAACTCACGCACCAGACCAAAGCGAAGGGCAAGATACAGCTGCTCCATGGTGCCTCGGCTAAGTTCCGAAGTGTCCTTCCTCTTCCCGGTCCGATCTACTACCGCGACTTGATTCTCTCCGAGCGGCGACAATATCCTCTCGTACCTGCCGGAGGTGAAACTTGAGAAGAACCTCTCGGCTTCCTCCATAACGGCTGGCCGGCGTTCTCTCTCGTACTTGAGTCGCGTCTCTTCGAGTAACGCTTGGCCGATCGTCAGCACCGCCCATTTGCGGGCCTCACTCGCAACCCTTTCCCGAATTCCCGAGAGACTCATGCGGAGTCCCGACGATTCCTCCTCGGTCTCGATCTGGCCGATCTGCTCTCCTATCCTCCCGCGCTCCTCGGTCCTTTCGGTCAGCTCCCCGTCCAGTTCCTCGATGCGTTCCTTCACCTGTCGCTCATCCCCTTGCAGCTGCTCGGGGCTGACCTCTTCCAGCTCGCTCACGAACGCGTCAAGGTGATCGTGGCCCACTATTCGCTCAAGGTTTCTCCTGCGGTCCCCGATGGTGGTGAGCAATTCCTCTCGTTGGCCGAAGGTGTCCGCTCTCCTACGGAAGCTCTCTTCATCAGATGCGCCGCCTTCTGCTAGCAGCGCTGCGATCTCCTCACCCACGCTCTGTTCTGTAGCTTCAATCGTCGTCAGCTTGGTGGTGTCGTCGTCGATCTCCTTTGTGAGTTGCTGAAGACGCCCGGATCTCTTGCTAGCGGTGCGCAAGGCTTCGATCAACTGGTCGACTGCGCCGGGGAACTCGCTGCGGGGCTTCTCAGCAATATCGCATGTCCGGCGTACGGCGTTCGTCCGGCTCTCATACTCTTCCATGTCGCGCTGGATCGCACCAACTCGCTGATCCCGAAGGTTGTCGATCGCTTTGATCTTCTCCCGGAGGCTTTCGATCCTTGAGAGGATATCCTGGCAGGTCTCAGGGCTGATGGTCGTGTCGATGTTTCGCTCCTCGAGCCATCCCTGCCACGTCTCCGCCGCATGCTGGGCCTCTTCCCGCGCCTTGTTCTCCTTTTCCTTCGCTGAAAGCATGCGCTCGTCCCGCTCATCGACGCTGGCGGCGGCTTCCCTGCCTCGCTTTTCCGCAGCCTCCCACGTCCGGAGCGACTCCAAGGCGTTGTCCAGCTCACTCTCCAGCACGCCGAGGGATCGCTCATCGGGGCTGCTGTCAGTTCCCAGTTGTAGCGCCAGGCTGCGTATCGAACTGTCCTCCGTCTCGATGAGTGAAGTAAGGGTGGCTGCCTCCCCTTCGATCCGTTGCAGTTGCTTGTGGACTGCGTTCAAGTCATCCTTCGGTGCGCCCTTCTTCGGGCCCGTCGTTAGGCTGCTGCGCAGGCGGAGATAGCCTGCTCCGACGACTGCTCCCAGCGCTACTATGATTGCCGGGGCGGCGATCCCGTCCGTGAGTACGGCGAGCATCGCGGCGGCGGCCAGGCCGATCGGGGGCGCGAGAACAGCTGGCCATACGGGGAGCGAGATTGCTTCTCGAGGAAACTGGCGTTCTATCAGGTCGCCACGGGCCTCGAGGTCGCCCTTTCGGTCTTCCTTGTGAGCCATCTCTTGGCGATGCTCCTTGTGAGCAGAGACGAGGCTACGAAGCTCCCGGAGTTTGCGTCGCTCCTCCTCTAGGATATTTCTGTCTCTTTCGGGCGGGGTGTCCAGAGCCTTCCATTCCTTCTCTAGCCGGCTACGGTCGATCGAGGCGTTCTCCCGGTCATCCTTGGCGCGGTCTGCGTCACGCTTCGCATCGCGGAGTCGCTCGGCCGTAGCCCTGAGTGCCTCACCATGACTCCGGACGGTCTCGCGGGCAGGAACGGAGGTGTCGAATGTCCCGACTCGTTCTTCGGTCCAGCCCGGCCCTAGGTCTTTCAGACCGCCTTGAAGGTCCACCAGCGCTAATTTCAGCTCGGACTCCCGCTTTGGAAGGTCCTTCTTGGATGATTCGTACTTGTCCAACCCTCTGCTCAAGCCTTCTATTTCAGCGCTTTGGGCGAGGATATCCCTATCCACGTCGATCTTCTGGAGTTCTCGCTCGGCGATTGTGATCTCGCCCTTGATCTCGTCGATACGGTCTCGCAGGCCGTTTCGTCGCTGGAGAATGCCGTCCAGACGACTGATGCCATCCGGAGGAAAGTCACTCACCGACGGCAGTTCATTCATCTGCTCCTGCGCCGATCGAAGATCGGTCCAGTCGTCCCACGCTCTCAGAAGATTCGCAGTGTGATCCCGGTCGGCGTAAGCCTCTTGACGTTCCTCGCGGTTCGCATCTATCTCCAGGTCCAGCGTCTCGAGTTCGGACCGGAGGCGATCGTGCTCTTCGACCTGATCACCGATCTCTCTGAGCCTCTTACCAACCTCGTCCGACTTGCGAATAAGTCCAGCGATGGTCTGTTTGCTGCCGCCCCCCTTGTATAGCTTCCCTCGATCGTCCTCTATCTTCTTTTCGATCTCCGGTAAGCCAAGACGCCCCGCTCCGATCCCGGCGCCGTAGATGCGTGCCCGCACGTCATCACCGCTGAGCGACTCGAAATCCTGAAGCTCGGTCAGGCTGAAAGCGAAGACGTTGCGGAAGAGGTCTCGTGATGTGTGACCGAGAAGAACGTCGAGATCGCTTTGGCCGCCTGCAGACCCGTCAGGGAGCGTCAACGTGATTGGGCCACCCTTCGCGCCCGCGAAGCGCTCCAGGATGAACCGCTCGTCTTGGCGGTTCACAAGGCCAAGTCTGCCCCCATGGTTGCCACCGGCCAGCGGCTCGTACAGGTTGTTCGCGCTGCGCTTGTCCAGGAAGCCGAACAGAATTGTTCTAATGAAGGAGAGGAGCGTCGTCTTTCCTGCTTCGTTTTGCCCGAGGACGACTGTCAGTGCTGGTGAGAGATCGTCGAGTGCGAACTCGTGGAAGATCCCGTAGCCATCGATGTCGATCCGGTCTATCCGCATCAGTCTTCTTCCGCCGTCAAGAGATCGAGGCACATAGCTTCAGCCGCATCCAACCAGTCCCTGAGATCAGCCGCAGTGGGTTCATCGAGTAACTTCTGCGCGCGGCCAGCATCAAACAGCAGTCCAAGATGTTGACGTAGAGACGCAGCTCGTTCGGGCTCATTCCGATACTCATCGACAAGGCCCAGGAAGTCAGCCACGAAGTCCTGTCCTGAGCGGCGCTGCTCCAGGTCAATCGGAGAACCAGTGGCGTCTTCCAGACGTTCGACCCAAACGAAGGGATTCTGGCTCCCCTCTGTTTCCCGAACTCTCTCCTCCAACTCCGTCACGAAACCCGGCCGGGCGAGCGATCGATGCACTGGTCCGCGACCCGTAAGCGTTATTCGCCCGATGGCTGGGCGACCCTCCGCCTGCTCTCTCATTTGCTGGCAGGTTGCCTCGACCGCTGAAATCAGTGCCTCATCGGTATCTAGATCGTCGATCGACACGGCCTCAGAGAACCAGCTAATCGTGTCTACCCGGACGAACTCCGCGCTGGGATGACCGCCCGTGTCGACATCAATGACGTAGCACCCACGCGGGCCAAGCTCTCGCGGACTTCGTCCCTGCGGGTTGCCCGGGTACAGGACCATAGGCTTCTTACTAGACAATATCCGGTGGTTGTGGACGTGCCCCAACGCCCAGTAGTCCATGCCCGACCGCGTCAGGTCGTCGAGGGTGCATGGTGCGTAGGGCTCGTGGCCCGTATCGTCGCCAACGTTGCAGTGGAGGAGTCCTATAGCGAAGGGGCCATCATCGGTCCGCCGAAATCTCTTGGCAAGGTTCGTGCGGACGTCTCGGGTTGGGTAGCTTATCCCGTATATGTATGCGATCGGCTCCCCGTTTCGGACCACTGGGGCCGACGTCACCTCATCTCCCCCAAAGGTGTGAGTCTGCTCCGGCCACTCAAGCGTCGCCGACCATCTGTTCAATGGATCGTGATTGCCATAAACGACGAATGTGGGGATCCCCGAATCGCTGAGGCGTCTCAGGTTGTCGCGAAATCGGAGCTGCGCTCTAAGGCTTCGGTCGGCGCTGTCGTAGATGTCCCCGGCGACCAGGAGAAAGTCTGCGTCTTTTTCTTGGCATAGATCGACGATCCGGTCGAAGGTGCTAAACGTCGCCTCGCGTAGCTCGCTTGCCACGCGTTCATCGACCTCGTGCAGCCCAACGAATGGGCTATCCAGGTGCAGGTCAGCAGTGTGGACGAATCTGAACTTCCTCACGATGCCCGTCTCGTCTTGGCGAGGGGAGCGACACCTTCGGTTGGTGGATCGTCGTCCGGGTCGTCTTCGAAGCGGATCGCGCTCTCGTAGGCGGGAGTCCAAGGGTCGATGCGGAGGCTTAGGGGCATAGTGCGTACGATGGCATGATTCGACAAAATGTTCTAACTGTCAATCAATTGCCTCTGTTATCGACAGATTCACTCAGGTGGTGATCCGAGCGCCGATTCGGCACGACTAGAACGCGGACACGCCGAGCAGTTCCCGGCCCAGGATCAGCTTCTGGATCTGGGTCGTACCCTCGTACAGGCTGAGGCCGATCGCGTCCCGCAGTAGACCCTCGACAGGGTACTCACCCAGGTATCCGACGCCACCGTGGAGGGAGATCGCGTTGCGTGCCGCGCGGACGGCGGCCTCCGTCGCGAAGTGTTTCGCCATAACCACGTTCTTCGTCGCCGGGCCGCCCTCGTCCCGTGCCCGGGCAGCTTCTATCGTCAGAAGTCGCGCGGCTTCGCAGTCGGTTGCCATTTCGGCCACCATCTCCTGGATGAGTTGGTGGGCGGCTATTGGCTTGCCCCACTGCTCGCGCTGCTGAGCGTAGGTGATGCAGGCATCGAGACAGGCCTGAATGATGCCGACTGCGCAGGCAGCGGTGGACGTGCGGCCGCTTTCGAGCGACGTTTGGGCGATCTCGAAGCCGGCGCCGACATCGCCGATGAGCCGATCGCTCGGCACCTCAACGTTATCGAAGAAGAGGGCTGCGGTATCCGACGCGTTTAGTCCGAGCTTGTCAGGGATCGGCTGCCGCTCGAGTCCGGCGGAGTCGCCGTCGACCAAGAAAGTCGCCATCCCTTTGTGCCTTTTGCCCGGCTCGGTCTGAGCGAACACGACGATCCAGTCGGCTAGCGACCCGTTGGATATCCAGAACTTACTGCCGTTCAGCGTCCAGTGATCGCCGTTCTTGCGTGCCGTAAGCTCCCCTGCCGCCGGATCGGACCCAACGTTCGGCTCCGAGAGCGCGAACGCGCCCACGCGCTTGGCGGCGAAAAGCTCTGGAAGAAACGTCTGCTTCTGGTCGTCGGTGCCAAAACGCTCGATGGCAGTGCCCACCAGAGACAGCTGCACGGTTAGTGCTGCCGTGAAGACGGATGGGCTGACGGCGCCGATCGCTTCGCAGATCAGGACGTAGGAGACGTTGTCGATGCCGCCGCCGCCGTACTCCTCCGGGAACGTGCCGCCGAGCAGGCCGGAGTCGGCGAGCTTGCGCATGATGTCGATCGGGAACTGTGGGTCGTCACGCCGTTCGCGAACGTGGGGCTTGATCTCTTTCGCTGCGAAGCGTTTCGCCGTGTCATAAACGATTCGCTGAGCTTCTGTGAGCTGCATTTGGTTCTCCGTACCGTCGGGTTCAGTCTAGCAGGGACTGGCTGATTGGGCAGGTACGTCCTGGGTATTGTTATACTCCAGCTTATCTGTCGCCTCTAACCGCTAGAAGGAGAAGCATACCGTGGGAAAATTGGGATTCAGGACTCTAGGTCGTTCGGGGCTCAAGGTGTCGCCCCTGTGTCTGGGCGCAATGAACTTCGGTAACAAGGCGTTCGGGTGCGACGAGGGCACTTCGATCGAAATCATTCACGCGTACCTCGACGCCGGGCATAACTTTATCGACACAGCTAACGTGTATTCGGAGACGAAGTCGGAGACCATCGTCGGCAAAGCAGTAAAAGGCCGTCGCGACGGCGTAGTGATCGCCACGAAGGCGGCCTCGCCGCTCGGTCCGGGGCCGTTCGAGGGCGGAACGAGCCGCAAGGCCGTGCTGAGCGCGGTCGAGGACAGCCTTAGACGGCTCGACACCGACTACATCGACCTCTACCAGATGCACCGCTACGATTTCGACACGCCATCCGAGGAGACGCTCAGTACACTGAACGACCTCGTACGGCAGGGGAAAGTGCGTTACATCGGCGTCTCGAATTGGACCGCGTCTCAAATTACGGACGCGGCCAGAATCATCGAGGCCAGAGGCTGGGAGCCGATCATTAGCCTACAGCCGCAGTACAGCATCATCGCGCGGGACATCGAGGTGGAGATCGAGCCTGTTTGCGCCAAATTCGGCATCGGCATGATCCCTTGGAGCCCTTTGGGCGGCGGAATGCTGACGGGCAAGTACAAGCGAGAGGAAGAGCCGTCCGAGGACACTCGTTTCGGCGCGCCCGACCCTCAAACGCAGGCTTTGTGGCGAGGACTCGCTCTCCGCGAGCGCAACTACAAGATCGTTGACATCGTTGTCGAAGAGGCGGAGAAGATCGGAGTCACGCCCGTCGAGTTGAGCTTGGCATGGGCGCTGGGCCGGCCATCGGTTGTATCGCCGATCATCGGTCCCAAGAGCGTTAAGCAGCTCAAAGAAAACCTTAAGGCCCTGGATGCGGTAGTGCCGGTCGATACGGTCGAGAGGATCAACGCCGCGAGCGAACCGCGATACCCGTACCCGCACAACTTCTTGCGGATGCTGCGAGCGGAAACGTCGCCACCACGCAATTAAGAGTTTGAGGTCGTGACGGTTGGCGGTTGACGATCGGGCGGAACGCCTGTAAGCTTACGGCGCTAAACCGCTAGCCTGAACGAAATTGGAGTAGCCCATGCCAGATCTGAACCGGCTCACAGTGTGCTTGGAGCCAGCGAGCTTCGTATCCCCGAGAGTTACTCACGGTCGCAACCGTCTTCTCTTGCCCGTTGATGTCGGCCACCGCTCGGATACCGGCGGAGGGGTTGGTCATGATTGATGGCATCGACGTTTCCTATTGGCAGGGGGAGATCAGTTGGTCGCCGGTCGCCAGTGTCAGCAAGAGGTTCGTCGTCATTCGCGGCGGCGACGGTCGCTTCAGGGACCCGCGTCGAGTTGAGTATGCTCGCGCTGCCAGCCAGGCTGGGCTGATAGTCAACACGTATCACTTTCTACGATGGCAGGTTTCCGCTGCTGAGATGGCTGATATCTGTCGCGAATCGTACGAGAAGATACAGGCCCCAACCCGTCAGAAGGGACGGTTGTGGCTCGACGCCGAGGATACTGACGCTGGCCCCAAGTCGTTAGCTTTGCTCAAGGACGTGATAGCAAAGCTCGGTGACATACCTCTCGGTATCTACACGGGTGCCTGGTGGTGGAACCCAACGATGCCAGCCGACCACGGCCTTGGAGATTTACCGCTATGGTTCGCTCATTATCCGCGAAACAACACCGTTCATAGCGATCCGACAGAGTCAGGCATCGCCCCTATCCTGCCGAACGGCTGGGACAAGTGGGCGATCTGGCAGTACAGCAGTACCGGCATCGTTCCTGGTATCGGACCGTCTGTGGATCTCAACGTGGCCCAGGATGGAATCTTCGAGGGGAAAGAAGGGGAAGACAATATGGCAGGCTTTACCGACGAAGACCGGAAGCTACTGGAGAAGGTGAACCAGAACGTCGGCGCCGTCCTCAGCGACACGACGAAGTTTCGGCAGCAATTGCTTCCCGGCATGGCGCCGGGGTCGTTCATTCGTATCAACAATCCCGGCGGCGATCGGCATGGCCAAGTTTGGCTGCTGCTCTTCGCGCACGCGGAAGACACGGTCGATACGCGACGAGTTGTAGGCGACTCACGCGAGTGGGACATCTACGGCGGCGTCAGCGCCCAGAACATTTCATGGGTCGAGTGGGAGTCAATCGAGGTGGCGTTCAAGGAGGGTCATCCGCTCCCGCCCATTGCCAGTCAGTAGTACGGGAAAGCAGATTTACGGAGGTGTAGACGTGGACGTATTCGAGGAGATCAAAGCCAGAGTCATATCCCGCAAGAGCGTTATGCTCGTCGCCTCCACCGTGCTCTTCTGGCTCGGTGCTACCGACGGCGTGGTCTTGACGACAGAGCAGGAGATCATCAGCGGCGCAACGTCCGTCGCGTCACTGACGTGGATTGGAATAGTGGACGCCATCAAGGCTTGGCGTGGCACCTAAGCCAGACAATTTCCCTTCTTGGCATCGGCATCGACCTGGGGGTGGCGTTGAGCATCCGGTACTGAAACGTCACGCCTTGAGAGACTGGCTCGGGCGTCCTTCTAGTTGAGCACCGGTGACGGAAGGACATAGTCCAGGAGCAGTTCGTCTGATGACGCACCCGGCGTAACGGTAACTGGCAGCGCGATGTCGACATTCTCGATGAGGCAGATAGCCTCCTCCCCTTTACGACAGTAGAACACCGGACCCTCGGCGGTCAGAATCGCCTGGCCATCCATAACCGCGATCGGAACGATCAGTTCTATGAACGGCTCATCGGTAAGCCACTCGAGGGAGTCATCTCCAGGGGTAAGGGCGGGAAGGTTCGAGCTGGACAGTGTGAGCATGGACGGCGCAAGGCTGTTGAGGTAGAAGCCCTCCGGAGTCGCCAGTCGAATTCTTAGTGTGGACGTGCTGGGAGAAACCTCTTGCGCTGGCAGGGAGACTTTCAGCGTTCGCCCTTCCAGACCCTGCGCGGCAACGCCCAAATTCTGCAGCTCAAGCGTGCGTACGTCACCGGACTCAGGATCCAAAAGTCGCACCGCATGGTTGCTGGTGTCGGCGACGTACACGTAATTATCGCCCACGCTCAAACCGGCAGGCTCATTGAACAAGGACTCTCCACCCGCACCGTCCTCGAACCCAGCCTGCTCCGCACCAGCCACAGTGAGCACCTCGCCAGACCCGGGATCGACCGTCCGCACCTTGTGGTTGTAGGTGTCAGCGACGTAGAGGAGGCCATCGACGTAGGCGATCCCCTGCGGGTGCTCAAGGAGCGCGCCGGTGCCAACGCCGTCCGAATCACCGAAGTCGAAAAGACCTGTGCCGACGAGCGTCTCGACATCGCCGTTTCCGTCGATCGGAACACGTCTCACAGAGCTGGACTCCGGATCCACCCAGAACAGAGAGGTGCCGTCCGTCGTGAGGCCGCTGGGCTGTGCGAGAGTTGCCTGCAGCCGTGGGCCATCCTGAATCCCCTCCCGGCCGGACCCGGCGAACACCGACACGGAGTTTTCGGCGATGTCCAACGTCCAGATCTGGTGGGTGCCCGCCATTGCCATGTACAACGTACCTTCGTGCAGGACGATTCCCCAGGGTGAAGCGAGGTCCGTGTCGATCACGGGAGCGGCCGCTGCAGGGAACGCCTGCGCCCTCGCCCCGGTTCCAGCGATCGTCACCACTTCTCTCGTCGTCAGATTGGCCGCTCGTATTGCGTGGTTCCGTGTGTCCGCTATGTACAGCGTGTTGCCATCGGGAGAAAGCGCTAGGCCCTGAGGTTCCCTGAGCGTGGCCTCCTCGAAGTAACCGTCCTCAAGCCCTTCCCGTCCAGAACCGATGACGTCCAGAAGGCTGCCATCCAAGTCTGCGATCAACACTCTGTTGTGGCCGCCGTCAACGATAAACAGGCGGTCACCGGCATCGTCAGCGAGAACGCTCGACGGGTAGGAGAGGAACGTCGAGGTTACGGCTCCAGCCTCAAGGTCGAAGGCAATCAGTGTACGGTCGATCTCTCCGCGCTCGTCGAAGTAGCTAACGAGGTCCTGTATAAACGGCTGTATCGCATCATAGACGCCCTCTCCCGAACGCCCCAGAACGATGTTGCCTGCCGGGTTGATCACGATGGTCGTGGGCCAGGCCGACACCCCGTACGCCGACCAGATCACAAAGTCCGGGTCGTTAACCACCGGGTGCACCAGGCCGAAGCGAAGAATCGCCTGAAGGACGCCTTTGTCCTCCTGTTCACGATCGTACTTACCGGAGTGCACGCCGATCACAACAAGTTCTTCCTCGAACTCCATCTCGAGACGCTCTAGGTCAGGGATGATGTGCTGACAGTTGATACAACCGGCGGTCCAGAAATCCAGGACGACGACCTTCCCTCTCAGGCCCTCCAGGGTCAGTGGCTCGCCAACGTTGAACCAAGTGTGGCCACCCGGAAACTCGGGCGCAGCCTGAGTGCCATCGAAGATTGAATCACCCGTCTCCGCCAGATCGCTAACGCCACCGGAATCGGCTGGCTGGTTACTGCTGTCGTCGCCACCACCGCAGGCAGCCACTGTCAGGAGTGCCACGGTGATCACACCAAGCCAGACAGGCATAGAACTCGCGAATCTCATCACATCTATTCTACTGTCGCGGGCGCTCTGGCGGATTCACCGATTTTCTTCAGTACGTCGTGGGGAAGGGTGGGCTCGCATAGAGTCTCCCGTTGACGCCACAGCTCTCATGCTAATGTGCTTCAAGCGCAGGAGGTCACTGGTTCAAGCCTGCCGGGCTCTAGAACACTGTAACGCTGGGATTCGCGAGCGCTCGTATCGTGAACACTAGCCCAATGATCACCAACACGGCGGCAGCTCCCGCAGGCATTAAAGACGCGACGATTCCGCTTCTGTCGAGGTTGCGTACGAACCCAAGTCGGCGAGAGACATACTCCATAATCCGGCGGGCGTAGACGAGTGACAGCGATACGGCTGTTAGCACGGTCGCCAGTCCGACGCTGAATGCGACGATCAGCGCGATGCCCAGACCGATCCGGTCGAGAGAGACCGCGGCCACGAGCACCAGCAGCGTGGATGGGCTAGGGACCAAGCCATCGATCAGTCCGATGACGAAGAGATCACGCCACGGAGATCCACCTGAAGCCGATCGCGTATGCCGGCCGTGGTCGTGCGAGTGGGTGTGGCTGGACGCCGTGTGGCGGTGGCGGAGAGCCGCCGGGATGCGTTGTACGGCGAGCCTAATTCCGAGTCCCAGTATGAGCAGGCCTGCGAAGAGGCTCAGCCAGGGATAGAGGTCTTCAGGAAGTATGACTTTCGATCCGAACAGCACGACCAGGCCGATTGCCATGACGCCGACGGTATGGGTTATCGCGATTATCGCTCCCAGTGCGAGCGCCTGGCGTGCGGTCCCCTGAATACCGGCAAAGTAAGCGGCGACCAAGGTCTTGCCGTGCCCCGGCTCAAGAGCATGGACGGCGCCGAAGCCGAGGGCCGCCAAGAGGGCCAAGAAAACTACCGAAAGCGTGACTCGGTCGCCGGCGACGAGTGAGGTGAAGCCAGAGCCGCTGCCTTCCGTCACAACCGAAATCTCACCCCCATCGACAGTGTACGAGGCCTTCTCGCCCGCGCCCGCGACGAAGGTGAAGCTGGCGTGTGTCACGTCTGGAGGGCTCGACAAGCGATCTTCCGGATATGAAGTGAGTTCCGAGCTTCGATCGGTACTTGGGGCAGACGAGGTGACCACTTCGACCCCGTCGCCTCCAACGACCACGATTTCCTTCCAGCCCAGGCGACCGGCGAAGTTCGTGTCCTCGTAGAATACTTGTGAGTTTCCGGGATCAACGTCAGTCCGGAGCAGCAGTTCGATCCGCAAGGTCGAAAGCCCGGCAGCCCCCGGCGGATAGGTGATCGATTGAGAGAGCACGTCCAACGACTGGTGCGAGCCGTTTATCTCGAGCACTATGCCTTCAACCAGCTCACGAGTCTTGTTATTCAGATAGGACTTGCTGCCCTTGGCGCTGGGACTCCCATCCGCGCCTGTCCCGATACTCTGCATCTCTTGGAGCGTGGGGATCTCCGCCAAGTCGACAACGTACTTCACGAGGATGGCGTCCGCGTACAGCTCAAGACGGCTGTACCGGTTCCTCGTGAAGTTACCCAGGGGGTGAGCGGACGCCGTCGACGGTTCGTAGCCCGCTAATACGATTGCTCCTAGTACAGCGATCACACACGCGGCTAGGCCGAACGTTGCCATTCTCACGGTACTAGCTACGCTCCAGTTCGTCGATCGTCTGAGCCAGCGTCTCCGCATTCAAAACCGAGAAGTTCGGATTTAGGTCGGTCGCGGTCTGCAGATGTTTGCTGGCGGCCTCGCGGTCGCCAAGGGCGTAGCTGATCATGCCGGCGTGGAAGTAGA
>JACZRQ010000057.1 GCA_022574655.1 Chloroflexota bacterium | reverse complement strand
GAGGCGAGAGACGCGTTTACCGTGGAACACCTTCGGAGCGTGCGCAAGATCGCGCACCGGTTGGCGATTGGGTTGGGCGAGAGCGAGGAGACGGCCGAGCTGATTGGAAAGGCTGCAGTAGCCCATGACGTGGGGAAGATCGGCATCCCCGACAATGTGCTCGGGAAGCCGTCGGAACTGACACGGGACGAATTCAACCTAGTCAAGACGCACACGATCATTGGTGAACAGATCCTTGGCGATTCGCCGTTGTTCGAGTTGGAGCGTAAAGCGGCGCGGCATCATCACGAATGGTGGAACGGAGAGGGCTATCCGGACGGCATTTCGGGTGAGGAGATACCGCTGGTGGCGCGGATTACGGCGGTGGCTGACGTGTTCGATGCTTTGATCTCGAAGCGACCGTACAAAGAACCGTGGCCGCTGGATCGAGCGGTCGATTACCTGAGAGAGCGCAGCGGGAAGCATTTCGACCCCGCCGTCGTCGAGGTATTCCTAAGACAGTACCTTAAGGGCAGCATCCCGATCCCGCCGAGCGTGAGCGCCACCAGCGAGCACGCGATCCCCGACCGGGAATCGGTGGACGCGGCCCCGGTATTGGAGGACGCAGTCCCGGCATTCTTGCAAAAGCGCGCTCTGTCAGACGGTCCGCAACGGGACAATGTCGATAGCGCAAGCGACACAGCGGGAGCGCGCCAGGCTGGAGACGACCCGATCGTCACAACGTATGAACGGGCGAAAGAGATTCACGGCCAAGCCAATCGGGATAGTGCGACCGAGACGGACGAATCGAGTCAGGCGAGAGGCAGCGGGATCGTGTCCACGGGGGACAGCCTACTAGATCAGAAACTGGGCGGGGGAGTGCCGGTGGGATCCCTGACTCTGATTGACGGCGAGTCAGGCGCTGGCAAGAGTATCCTGGCACAACACTTCATTTCAGGTGCGCTCAAAGACGGACGCCGCGTAGTGCTCTACAGTAACGAAAACAGCGAAAAGAGCCTGCTGAGTCAGATGGCCGGCCTGGGTATGCATGTCGCTGAATTTCTTACCAAACGCCAGCTTGAGGTGCATGAAATACCAGCCGGAAGCACGGGGGGACAGGCACCTGTCAGACTCGAAACGCTGCTCAGGCACATGTCGCAGCTGGAAGATTGGGACCTGGTCGTTATGGACTCCCTCACCGGGTTCCTCGTCAGTGAGTCAGATGAGGATCTCCTCTCTTTCTTTACCCGCTGCAAGCAGTATCACAGCCAGGGCAAGACCGTCATCACTATCGTGCATACGAACGCCATCAGCGATTCTAACCTGATTGCCATCGTTTCCATCTGCGACGTGTACCTGCGGTTAAGGATCCAAGTCGTCGGCGATAAGCGGGTTAAGATAATGGAAGTGGCCAAGGTTCGCGGCGCGAAAAACGCGACCGGCGGGATCGTCAGCTTCGACGTAGAGTCAGGTCTAGGCATAGTGCCAGTCGCTGTTAGGACCAAGGTCCAGGGTTAGCACGTCAGTTCGGATCCGAAGAGGTTGGCGTCAACTACGGCTTAACCTAGCGTTTCGGTCCCTGGGTACTTCGACTGCATCAGATTGGTGCGTCGCCTCACCGCTAGTTAGAGGACACCCGCGCGCGCCGGGATAGCGAGTCGTCACAGTGCGCGGTCGTCAGTGGCCGCGGCGCAGGAGCCAGGTGGCGTCGATGCCGGGGCCGCGGGCCGACCAGCGTTCGAATTCGACGACGAGCGCCCGTTGATCGACTCCGAGGGCGCGCGCGGCGAGATCGCGCAGGGCCGATGGTTCGAGCGCGGTGTTGACGATGAGCCCGTGCGTGAAGAGTGTCTGCACTTCGCCTTCGGCGACGCGTTCGGCGAGAATTCGGCGGACCGCGGCAAGGGAGTCGGGGCTGGCCGGATCGATCGTCAGGAGCTTGAGGCTGGGAGGCGGCTCGTCGGTCACGAGCGAAGGTGCTTGTCGAACCAGCCGAGGCATTTCTGCCAAGCGTCAGTGGCGGCGTCTTCGCGGTAGCTGGGGCGACCCTCGTTCATAAAGGCATGGCCAGCGCCGGCGTAGGTGTGGAATTCGTGCGGCTTGCCGTACTTGGTCAGCTCATCGTCGATCTTTGCGACGTCCGTTGGGTTAGGGTTCGCGTCGTCTTCGCCGAAGAGGCCCATGACGGGGCAGCCAATGTCGGAAGTGAGATCGAAGGGGGGAGTCCCTTCACCCCACGCGACCATGGTGTTGCCGCCATAGAAGACGACGGAGGCCATGAAGTCGTGGTTCCGCGCGGGCATGAGGTAGGCGACGCGACCGCCCATACAGAAGCCGGTGATGCCGATGCTCGCAGCGTTGACGCCCGATAGGCTCTGCAGATGCTCAACGGTGGAGTTGACGTCCGCAACGATGTTGACGTCGCGGAGGCGGCTCATCTTGGTGAGGGCGTCGTCTGAGTTGTTGGGATCGTCGCGGTGATAGAGGTCGGGCGCGATTACGACGTAGCCTTCGGAGGCGAGGAGATCGGTCATGCTCTGTACGAACTGATCGACGCCACCGGCGTGCTGGATGACGACGACGGCCGGGTGCGGGCCCGTAGAGTCAGACGCGGCGACGTAGCAGCGCATTTCAGCGCCGTCGACTTGTACGGTGTCCCATCTGGATGGCATGGCGATTCCCTCCTGTGCGCGATTTCAGGTGCGGATGACGTTGACTATACAGCGGGGGCGGGGAGAATCAAGGGACCGTACTCGACGCGCGTTCGTACGTAAGGGAGCGAGAGCACTATCGTTCGGCGGCGCGGCGCTCCCGATCGAGGATGCGCTGCTTGCGGTCCGGTCCCCAGCGGTATCCGCCAACGCTTCCGTCCTCGCGAACGGCACGGTGACAGGGGATGAGAAGGGCCACAGGGTTGGTGGCGCAGGCCCGACCGACGGCGCGCGCCGCTTTGGGGTTGCCTATGGCGGCGGCGATCTCCCCGTAGGAGTAGGCCACACCCTTCGGGATCGCGCGGAGGGCACGCCAGACCTGGCACTGGAAGGCGGTGGCGACGACGTCGAGCGGGAGATCCACTGCGTCCAGGCTGTCGAAGCTCTCAACGACGGCCTCGGCCCACTTTCGGAGATCGTCACCGCCGGACCCCATGGTCGCGTTGGGGAACTCGCGGCGAAGCTCGTTCTCGATTGAGGCTGCGTCGTCTCCGAGCATGACCGAGCAGACGCCACGTTCCGTGGCTGCGAGCAGGAGGTGACCGACGATGGAAGGAACGACCGTAAATTCTATGGCCATGCCGCGGCCGCCGTTGCGGTATGCGGATGCGGTCATGCCAAGACGCTCGGTCGAGCGCTCGTAGAAGCGGCTGCCGGAGGCGTAGCCGGCGTCGTAGATCGCGTCGGTCACGCTGTGGCCATCCCTGAGCCGTGACTTCAGCGCGTCGATACGAAGGGCGCTGACGTACTCTTTGGGCGAAACTCCCACGGAGCGCTTGAACTGCCGTTGAAGGTGGTGCGGGCTGACGCCAAGATGTCGCCCTAGATCCTCCAGAGTCAACGGCTCATCGAAGTGCTGTTCGAGGTAGACACGCGCGCGCTGGACGAGGCTCTCAGATTCGACTTCGGGCTCGTGAATCTGCTTCGGTAGTTGCTGCAACATGACTGGGCGGTCGTCCTTTCCTACTGATGTCTAGATTACACGTCGACCCGGAGTCTCACCGGATTCGTGGCTGCATTGTCTGTAGTCTGCGGGAGGACGTTCAGGACAACACTCCGTTTCTTGCGGTCGAAGTACATTCGCTGCGGAAAGGCAGTCTATTCGTCAGCCCCGCACGCTGAGGGCTGAAGTGGCCAAAGTTGTGGGCCTGGGTGAGTTGGATTAGGAGTGGAGCTCGATCTAGGGCACGGCATCGCCTTGTCACCTTCGGGAGGTGCACAGATAATACTTAGAGCCATGCCCGACCAAACTCCCCAAGCCGATAGGCCGCGCATGCCGGGCTATGACCTGCTCGACGCCGATAGCGGCAGCGGGTTGCTGCCGTGGAGCTGGGCGGAGGAACGTTTGATCAACTCCCACAACTATTGGATCAGCACGGTTTCACCGGAGGGGCGTCCGCACGCGATGCCTGTCTGGGGGGTGTGGATGGACGGCGTCCTTTACTTCAGCACGGCGGACAACTCACGTAAGGCACGGAACCTAGCGGCGGACTCGAGATGCACGGCGACGACCGAGTACGCAGGCGAGGCGGTAATCGTCGAGGGAACTGCCGAGATCGTGACGGATGCAGGTGTCCTCACTCGATTCAAGGAAGCGTACGACCCGAAGTACGACTGGGATATGGATGTGAGCACGGGGCCAATCTACGCCATCAAGCCGCGGGTGGCGTTCGGGTTCATCGAGAGTGCGGCGGATTTCCAGGGGTCGGCGACTCGGTGGCGGTTCGGGTAGGCGATTTGAGCGCAATCGTCAAGATCGCTACGCTGAATCTCAGCAAGGGAGAGAAACGTTGGGGTGAGCGCGCGCCTCTGTTGATGGAACAGCTGGTGGAACTGCGACCTGACATCATCGGCCTACAAGAGGTTGATCTGAGGATCGACCAAGGAAACTGGCTCTGCCGCCGTCTCAACGACTTGGTCTGGGACAGCGCGGTGGACGAGCCCGAATACACGATTCATCACATGGCCAATCCGCGCGAAAACGTTGCTCTTGAGGCGCTTGCGATCATGACACGCCTCCCCTTCTGGCCCACGAAGGGCTCGATTATCTCATCCGCAACCGCGTCGCCCACCGGCTCCGCGTCGAGGCGGGCGGTGTGCCGATTGACTGCTACAACACTCACTTTCACCACGTACAGGACCCTGAAGGACACGAGATGCGGTTCACTCAGTCCCAAAAGCTGTTGGAGTGGATCGACGGGCACGGCTGGGAATCGCCAAAGGTGTTAGTCGGCGACTTCAACTCACTGCCCAGCGGGCCACCAATTCTCCTCATCAAAGAGAAGATGCGATCGGCGCACGAAGAGATTCATGGAAAAGAGCCACGTCACACGATTTCGCCGATGGCGACGATGCTTAAGGGCCGTGAGCCGCCGCCCGGGATCGTCGTTGACTATGTGTTTGTGTCCGGTGATGCGCGGACGGTTGAAGCGGGAGTGTGCTTCGACCGACAACATCTGGACGATCCAAGTCTCTACGCATCCGACCATCTCGGTGTCTTCGCCAACATAGAGGTAGCCTGAAGGACTCGGCTTGGTGGAGTTCGACGGGTGCGACGTCAGGCTGAAGCCTGACCCCCCAAGGAAAGAGCTGTCAGTCGGCGACGAGTTCCGAGAGTGAGTGGACGATGCGGTCGGGTTTGACGGTCGAGTCCGCGGGCAATCCAGTCTTGAGGGGGTCGTGCCAGATACCGTAGACGCCGAGTTTCATGGGAGCACCGACATCCCAGTCGAGGTTGTCGCCGATACACCATGCCTCTTCGGGCCTGACGCCTAACGTGTCAAGCGCGTATTCGTACACGCGCGGATCTGGCTTGCCGGCGCCGAACTCTCCTTCGACGACGATGCAGTCGAAGTAGCGCTCGATATCGAAGCGCTGGATCTTCGCGCGCTGGGGCTTCGCGGCGCCGTTGGTGAGCATCGCCAGCCGTACGCCTTGTCTTTGTAAGGCGGCGAGCGTTTCGATAGCGCCGGGGAAGAGGGCGAGCCGCTCATCCCGCAGGTCGTGGTAGCTTTCCCCGATATCACGCGCCAAGGCGGGTGATTCGAAACCAAGATCGGCGAGCGCTACCTGCACGATGCGAACGGTGGTCTCGCGAAGCTGAAGGCGGCCCTCGCGGTGGCGGGCCGGATCGGACCAGAACCAGTCACGGCGGGCGTCAACGGCGGCGAACAGTTGATCCGGCGTCACTCCGTTGAGGTTGGCCGCAGCTTGTTCGCAGACTTCGACCCAGCACTGTCTCAGCGAGCCGGTATCGTCGACGATTGTGTCGTCGAGGTCGATGAGAATTACGCGCGGAAGATGCATCGAATTCACACGTTTGTCAGTCATACTGTTCGTACCAGAGGTTCTATAATATGCTCCGCACCCTACGAAGTAGTTGCGCCCCGATGTCATTGATCCGCGCCGTCACCATAGCCCTGGCCCTGGGCATAGTCATCATCGTCGCCACGGGCCCCGCATCTGCATCTGCGCAGGAGGGCTGGACGATCGTGTCGTTCGACGTCACCTATGAGATTCACGAGGATGGGACGGTGCAGGTGACCGAGCAGATCGACGTCGATTTCGGAACGCTTGAGAGACACGGTATATTTCGCGACATCCCGGTTGAGTACACTTACGATTCTGACAACAACCGGCTGATCGAACTAAGTGATCTCGGTGTGGACGATGGGCTGTCGCCGATACAGTGGACGATCGAGTCGACCAGTCCTAACCTGCGCATCCGGATCGGCGATCCCAACGTGCTGGTGACGGGTGAGCAGAGTTACCGGATCCAGTACACGATCAACAACGGTCTGAACCCATTCACCGACCACGACGAGCTGTTCTGGAACGTAACCGGCAACGAGTGGCCGGTGCCGATCGAGAGCGCGTCCGCGACCGTCCTAGTACCCGGTGATGCCATCAACGACGTGACGTGCTTCGAGGGGCCGACAGGATCGACGGCGGCCTGCGAATCCGCCTTCGGCAGGACCGGGGCCACATTCGAATCGACGACATTTCTTTCCGCTGGCTCCGGGCTGACGATCGTCGTCGGCCTAAATAAGGGAGCAGTCGAGGTCGGTCCACCGGTGTTGGTCCCGGCGACAGTGGACCCGATCGATGAAATCACGGACTTCCTGGGGCTCAAGCCGCTGCCAATCGGCATCGCCATCGCGCTTACGTCAGTCGGACTTGTGGCGGTTGGCCGTTGGTGGTGGATCGCGGGACGGGACCGCTGGTTCGGGAACATGGCACACGTAGTGGCCGACGCACCGACGTCTACAAAGCCGATTGGGGCGCACGAGACGATCGTGGTAGAGTACGAGCCGCCGGGCATCGGATCAAAGGAACGTGAACGTCTGCTTCGCCCGGCTGAGATCGGGCTGCTAATGGACGAGCGGGCTGATACGCTCGATGTCAGCGCGACGATCGTGGATCTGGCGGTGCGGAAGCGCCTCCGGCTCAAGGAGATCGAGCGCGGCGGAGTGTTCGGGCTGTTCAAGTCGAAGGACTACAAACTTGAGCGAGTCGAGAACGCGGAGGATTCGTTGCTTCCTTACGAACGGCGACTAGAGAACGCGATGTTCGACGATGGAGACATCGTGAAGTTGAGCGATTTGAAGAACAAGTTCCACGAAGACCTACAGAAAGTGAAAGCCGACCTCTACGACGATTCGGTGAGTGACCTCAAGTTCTTTCCGCAGAACCCTGAGAAGGTGCGGACTCTATCCCAGATCGTCGGTGCGGTGACGGCGGCTGCGGGCGGAGGGCTAGTATTCGTACTTGGCACGATCGCCGGAGCTGGCATCGTCGGAGTATCGCTGATTGTGGCCGGAGTTGTTCTGTTTCTGTTCGCTCCGGCGATGCCACGAAGAACCGCGACCGGACGCCGGATGTACAGACGATGCATAGGCTTCCGCCTGTACATGGAGACGGCGGAGAAGGACCGGCAACGGTTCGCTGAGAATGAGAACATCTTCCACGACTACCTTCCCTACGCGATCGTCTATGGTTGCGTCGACAAATGGGCCAAGGTGTTCGACGACCTCGGGATAGAGCCCAAAGCGAACTGGTACGCGGGCAGGCATGGGTTCGTACCGCTAGCGTTCGCGAGCACGATGAATGATTTCTCATCGAGCATCTCGTCGGTCATGGCTTCGACGCCCGGCGGCTCCGGCGGGAGCGGATTCGGTGGAGGGGGCTTCTCCGGCGGCGGCGGCGGCGGTGGCGGTGGAGGAAGCTGGTGAGCGCTCCGCTTCTACGCCGTGTGACTTTCCGACTACTTGTGGGGCTGGCGATACTCGCAGCCGGGCTGGCGCTAACGTCGCCGGTCTCGGCCGGGACGGACGAAGAGCCGCAGACTATCGCGGTGGATCCGTTTGTGTGGCATCTGGACGTGGACTATCCGGGCGCGCACGCATCCGACGCCGATCTTCCGATCTCACGCGTGCTGATCAAGACGCACGACGAGACCGACTGGATGTCGGCGTACGACGAGCACCCTCTGGCGGTCTCAGGTCCGAAAGCGCTCGAGGTTCTGATCGACATCTACGCAGCGCAGGGGATCGAGGTTGCGGCGTGGTTCGTGCCGAAGGGGACCGACGTCGAGACGCAGCTGCAGATGGCGAAGCAGGTGATCGACACGGGCGTGACAGCGCTGTACGCCGACGTGGAGGCGTTCGCCGGGTTCTGCTCGCCAAACTGCGAGTATCTGGCGGACACCTTCTGGACAAAGCTGCGTGCGCAGCGGCCTAACGTGACGCTTGGCGTGATATACGACCCGCGCGACCCGTGGGTAGACTACGCGTCCGCGGCGAAGTGGCTGGCGAACGCCGACGTTGCCGTACCAATGTGCTACTGGGAGTCGTACGCCGGTCAAGGCGCCTGGGGCGATCCGTCCGGCTGCGTATACCAGGGTTATTATCGGCTGCTGGAGATGATGGACGGCCAACCGATCGCGTACGAGCCGGCATTACAAGGAAACTCGACGCCCGCACGGTTCAGTCAAGCCCTCGATGCCGCGCTGGACGTGGGGTCAGAACGTACGATCGTGTGGCGCAGGGGCGTGATCTCGCTGGCGACGTGGGAGGCGATAGCTTCGTACAGCGGGACGATCGACCGGCCGTGCTGGCTCGAACTCCCGGACGGCTGCCTGCTGAAGGAAGTCGATTCAAACGGCGTGTACGTCGTCGAGGGCGGCGCGCGGTTCCTTATACCGAGCCCGACAGCGCTGTTCGAGATGGGTTATACGTTCGACGATGTCGATCTGGCGCCGGATGGGTTCATCGCCTCGTTGCCGACGGTGCCGGTGGACGGCACGCTCATCGCTGAGTTAGGTGAGACGGACATCTTCGTGGTCTATGGCGGCGCAAGGTTCAAGGTGTTCGAGTCGCCGCTTGCGGAGACGTCACTTGCCTTCAACCTAGCGCTGACACGCACGTTGCCGCCGGGTGCTCTCGAACAAGTACCGACGGTGCCGGACGATTACGGCCGGTTCCGCGAGGAAACCGCCGCGGAAGAGTACCTGGTGGTCGCAGGCGGGAAGGTCGTGCTGGATGAGGACGAGCTGGCAGCGCTGACCGCGGCGGGATACGGCGAGCAGCTTTACATCGTGCCCGACGGGGCGCTCGCGCACCTGCCGGTGAACGAGATCGTGCGCGGGGACGTGAGCTGCTCCGGATCGCTGAACGCAGTGGATGCGTTGATGCTGCTTAAGACAGTTGCGGGGTTGCCGAACCCGGGCGTCTGCGACGCCGGTGACGTCGACTGTAGCGGCTCGGTCAATGCGGTGGATGCGCTGCAGGTGCTGCGGCACATCGCTGGGCTCTCGGTGGCGTTACCGCCGGGGTGTCCGCCGGTCGGCTCGTAGCTGCGTTCCTCGTTCGAGTCCTGTCGTACCCGATATTCAGATGGTGGAAGATGCGTTTACGCCTCGATGCTTGAAACCCCTTCCGTCTTCGTCGTAGCATCTTAGCGACTGCTAAGTATCGAACGCCCCGCCCGTACGAACGACAGGAGACAATCGCATGGTCGCCCCACAAAGACTTGATTTCGGTATCTTTATGGCGCCCTTCCACAGGGAAGGCGAGAACCCGACGCTGTCTATGCAGCGCGACCTGGAGCTGATCGAGGTCTTGGACCGATTGGGGTACGACGAGGCGTGGATCGGGGAACACCACTCGGCGGGGTGGGAGACGATCGCGAGCCCGGAGGTGTTCATCGCAGCAGCGGCGGAGCGCACGAAGCACATCCGGCTGGGCACGGGCGTGGTGAGCGTGCCGTATCACAACCCGTTCCACACCGCGGACCGGATGGTGCAGCTCGATCACATGACTCGCGGGCGGGTGATGCTCGGTGTCGGCCCAGGGGCGCTGCCGAGCGACGCGCACATGCTGGGGATACCGGCGGCGCTGCTGCGAGAGCGGATGAACGAAGGGCTGGGGATCATCATCCGGCTGATGACGGAGGATGAGCCGATCACTTACAAGAGCGACTGGATCGAGCTGAACGACGCACAGCTCCAGTTCAAGCCGTACCAGCGGCCGACGATGCCGATGGCGGTGGCGTCGACGCTGAGTCCGGCGGGGATGACGTCCGCAGGACGGCACGGTGTCGGCGTGCTGTCGATAGCATCGTACGCGGAGCAGGGGCTGATGGCGCTGAAGGAACAGTGGGCGATCTGCGAGGAGGCTGCGGCAGACGCCGGGAAGCCGGCGCCGGACCGGCGGAACTGGCGCGTGGTGATGCCGTTCCACGTAGCGGAGACGTCGGAGCAGGCGATCGCGGACATCGAAGAGGGCATACTCGCCTGGAACGACTACTTCGTCAACACCATCGGATCGCCGGCGAACCAGCCTGCGTCATCGGGCCGGGAGATGGCGGAGCGTCTGAGGAGCTTCGGTGCGATCATCGGCACGCCGGACGAGGCGGTGGCGGGGATCCGGAAGCTGCAAGAGGTGTCAGGCGGCTTCGGTTGCCTGCTGGGGCTGGCGCACGAGTGGGCGTCGTGGGAGAAGACGCTTCACAGCTACGAGCTGATGGCGCGCTACGTGATGCCGCAGTTGCAGGACACCCTGACGTGGATCAACCGTTCTACGGCACACGTGCGCGAGAACAAGGAATCGCTGATCGGCGGCGCGACGGCGGCGGTGCTGAAGGCGATCGGAGACCACGCGGCGAAGCAGCACGAGAAAGGCAAGACGACGCCGACGGTCGAGGTGGCGACGGACGGTGAGTCCAAGGGAGCGTAGGGTCCAGACGGGTGCCGCGGTAATGGCGGCTACTCGGGCGGAATCGTCAAGGTCTCGACGAACTGAGGGAGGATCGGGGCAAACTCAGCGAGGACGTCCGGATCGTGGAAGCCCTCTTCGCCTTCGAACGTGACGTCGTAGGTCGCGACTATTAAGTAGAGGTTCTCGCTGTCGAAGGTGGCGAAGCCGGCGATGCGGTCGACTTCTTCGCCACCGCTAGTACCCACGAAACCGTAGGGGATGGCGCAAAACGAGCCGATGAGGACCGGATCTCCAACCGGCCGAACGGTGAAGGCGAAGTTATCGCCGTGAGCGGCCTCACCGGCGTCCGCAGCGCCCGCGTGGAAGCCACGCGCCCATGCTTCGAGGGCGGATATGCCGTCGGCGGCATTGAAATCGGAGTCGAGCGGGGTCTGGCGCAGTTCGATGGCACCAACGACCTCGAGATCCCTTGAGACGCTGACGTAGGGGCTTGGCGATTGACCCTTGAGTACGCGCCAGTTCTCGGTCTCGAAGAGGTCTTCGCGGAAGATACCCTCCCAAGTCAGATCACCGAGCGATGCCGCCTGGTTGGCGCTGCAGGCTCTCGGGTTCGGTGTACCAGTCGCCGTTGGTGACGGCGACGCGTTGTCGTCCGAGCCTCCGCCGCAGGCCGCGATGATAAGAATGACAAGCAGGGCGAGCAGAGGGAAGATGCGCTGTCTCAGCAACGACGTCAGGCGTCTAACTCTTTCAGGCGAGCCTCAGCATCACGGACTGCCGAGTGAAAGGCGCCGCGTGCCATGAGCGATCGTTCGGCCTCGGCTCGCTGTGAGAAGAGGTCTCGCCAGAGTTCCCATGCCTCGCGGTTGTCAGGCTGGCCCTTGCGCACGAAGTCGACGAGGTGGCAGGCCATCTGCAGATCGCCGTCGTCCCTGACCTTGCGGGCGCGGGCGAGGATAGGATCGGCGCCGGCAGTGTCGACGAGCACTGCGGCGACATCGTGCGAATGCGCGGGCAGGATGTCCGCAGGATCGCCACTGTACCAGCCTCCGTAGAGTCTGTAGACGTTGCGAGCGATGAACTCCGGGTGGTCGTAAACGGGTTGCAGCCACGGCTTGTCAGTCGACGGCCAATCCATCTCGCGGATAATGTCCTCAAGCCACTTGCCTTCGTTCATCTTGGCGACGACTTGATCGTGGATGGAGCGCAGTAGATGGGCCGTCGAGAGCAGCGCGTCCTGGATGCGCTCCTCGCCAGAGAGTGCGGGTCCGTGACCGGGGAGGAGATGCTCCGGTTTCAGACCAGCCATCTTCTCGAGCGCGTCGGCCCAGTCTTTGGCGTACCTCTGGACTTTGTAGGGGTTTCCTGCGTTAGGAGCTGACCAAACGAAGGTGTCGCCAGTGCAGAGAACCCGCCTGGAGGGGCACCAGACCCAGGTCTCGTCGTCCGTCTCGCCGCGAGCGTGATGGAGCTCGAAGACCTCGCCGCCGACCGTGGTCTCGATCGCGTCGTCGTAGGTGGTGTCCGGGTAGGTGAGCTTCGCGTTCGAGAAGGGCGCTGCGTCAGCCGGGAGGTTGAACTGGATCCGGTTGATGTTGTCGTTCTGGCGGGCGAGAAGGCGGTACCTATCGAAGCGCGGCGCAACGGCGCTATGTGCGATGATCCGGGGCCGACCGTGGCCGAGGGCCTGGGCGTCGGCGATGATCTCTTCGGCGCCGGTAACGTGGTCAACGTGGCCGTGCGTGTACACAACGGCTTCGACGGGGCCTTTCGAGTAGTTATCTCGCAGGTCGGCGAGGACCCGCTTGGTGAAACGCTCGACGGAGGTGTCGACAAGCAGAACCTTGCCGTCGTTGATGAACGCACAGACGTTGGCGAACGATGAGAGGAAGATGACGCCTTCCGCCACCTGCTTCGATGGGCCGAGGTAGAAGAAGGCCGCTTGCTCCTCGGGTAGTCCTTGCGCCGAGGCCAGATCGAGCTGTCGATTCTCAGCAGTGTCAGTCATCGTGGGGAGCCTCCTGAAGATGGTGGGGCAAGTATAGCGCAGTGGCAAGGTCTGAAAGAATCCGGTTGTCGTCGGGTGAGGGATTCTAGTAACAGAATGCGTCAATCCATGTTGAGAGTAGTAGCGAAGGATCACCTAGCGGGTGGCGACAACCCCGGGTGCAGGCGGGACCGGACCACTGCGGCGACGTCCCAAAGCGGACGAAGGTCTGGCCTCGCCTGCACCTAACTACTTCCCCTGAGATAATCCGGCCATGTACCGTGCCGTGATGGCTTCGTGTGCCGTTGCCCTCCTAGCGGCATGTGCAGGCGAATCTGCACCGGGTTCCTCACCGACACTCGACTTTCAAACGGCGGCCAGCGACGCCGTCGTTTCCGCGCTTGTAACGTTGGACGAACTCCCCGAGTTCTGGACGGAGGTTGATGCCGCCGACGCGGAGTTCGAGATCGAGCTGTCACCTGAGTGCGACGTGTTCGACACCGATGTCTCCTTCCCCGGCGCTGTGGCGACTGAGGAAGGACCACCATACAACGGACCGGGCGAGAGGCTGGCCACGTTCATGACGGCGGCTTTCCGGGAGGAGCAGCAGGCCACTGACGCGTTCGATGGAATCGATGAGATTATCGCGCGGTGCCAGGACGAGTTCCTTGAGGCGATCGAGGAGACAGCGCGCGCGGAAGCAGCGGACCGCGGATTCGACCTAGGCGTTTTGGCACGGGTCAACGTTGATTTCAGCGAACATGACTTCATTCCGCTTGGCGATCAGTCTCTCGCACAACGCGTCTCAGTCGAGATTCGGGTGATCGGCATTGGCACAGACTTCACGCTCGATGTCATCGCGGTCAGAAAAGGAAGAATGATCGGCACTATGACGTACTCGGATTTTGGCGAGCTTGAGGTGGCTGAAGAGGAGGCATTCGCCCGCCAGATGACCGAAAAGCTCACCATCGCGGATTTGTCTCTGCCTGAGTAGGGCCTAGGCGCGCACGATCGTTTCACACATGCACGGGGCCGACGAACGACTGCCGCACTAAGGGACGTTTCCGCGATCACACGAACGCAGCTACAATAATACGTAATGGGCCTTCGGAACGATCCAACTATGGCACGCGGCGCGAGCACCAGGAGATCGTTCTGGCTGTATCTACGTCCCCTGGCACAGCTTGCGATCGCGGCGGCGCTGCTCGGCCTTCTTCTGTGGCGAGTCGACCTCGCTCAGGTCAGGCACGATCTGGCGGGCGCGACCATCTGGTGGTTGCCGCTGGCGTTCGGCCTGAATCTTCTTTCAGACTGGTTCCGCGCGATCCGCTGGCAACAGTTGCTTGCGCCGCTAAAGCAGTTCGACCTCCCCTTCCTTTTCGGCACGGCGGTGCTCGGTGTTTCGTGCAATTTCGCGCTTCCATTCCGCGCCGGGGAGCTAATCCGTGTACAGGTAATGCGAAGGCGCAGCGGGCTAAAGGCCTCGAACATCGTGGCGACCATCCTCTCGGAGAAGCTGCTGGACATGATGGCGTTCGCCGGATTCATCGTGCTCGGTGTCGTGCTTTACGAAGAGGCGCGATTCCTCTGGCCGCTGGCAGTCGCCTACGCGGCCATCACGGTGTCAGGCCTTCTGATCGCGAGAAGGCTGGCGGACCGCTGGCGCGCAGACGACGTGTCTCAGCCAGACGGCCGCTTGCGATCGTGGTTAAATGCCGAATCGCGATCCTTCGGAGAGGGTCTGCAATCGTTCAAGAGTATGCGGGCGCTGTTCCGTTGTTCCTGGACGTCGTACGCGGCATGGCTGTGCGAGGCCGGGATGTATTACGCGTGCGGACGGGCTCTTGGACTTGAGCTATCACCAGCGGTGTACCTGCTTGTGGTCGTGGTGGCGACGATTGCCGTCTCAATGCCGTTCACGCCGGCGGGACTTGGCGTGTTCGAAGTGGCGATAACCACGCTGCTGGTGGCGTTCGGCGTAAGTGAGACCCAGGCAGCGACGTTCGCGATCTTCTCACACGTGATGCTGGCGTTGCCGTACTTCGTTTCTGGGCCGATCACGGCTATGGCGCTGAAGGTTAGCCTGGCGGACATCTTCTTCCTTCGCGCCGGACGGGAACCCGATGCTCCCGAGCCTGCTTACGCCACTGCGAGATCCGACGGCTAGCGGTGCCCGGACGCCAACTCTCGGCGGCCTGCCAACTGATTTCGTAGATGCTGACCAAGTCCTCGAAGCCGCACATCTCGGTTTCGCCGCGATCGGAGAAGAGAAAGCGTTTGCCACGCTAAAGAAACGTGCGGTGTCCGCCTAGATCCACTTGTGATCGCGGTACCACTGACCGGCCCGACGGGCGCCCTCTGTAAGATCGACTCGCGCCTCCCAGCCAACGTCTTGCTTGAGCGTCTGGGATGAGCAGACCCAAGCGGCTTGAGCCATTTCGCGCACCTTGTCTCGAGTGAAGATCACAGGACGCCGAAAGATCCTTCCGAAGACCTCAGTAGCGAACGCCGCCGAATCGAATCCGATCCTCGGGACGTAGATGCGGAGCGCGCTACTGCCCAGGAACTCTTCTATCGCAGCTAAGATGTCGCGCCACGTGTGCGATCTGCCGTCCTCCGGTGTGTATATCTTGCCGATAACGTCTGCTTCCGAAGTCAGCGTGCCAATTACGGCGCTCACGGCATCGTCGACGTAAACGACTGAGATCTGGTTGTGGCCGCCGGTCAGGAGGGGTGCGAGCCGGAAACGTGCCGACTGGAAGAACGGAACCATGGCCGGGTCACGCGGTCCGTAAATGACGGGCATGCGAAGGATCACCGAGCGATTGGCCAACGAAGACTGCTGCGTTGCGATCTCACCGAGGAGTTTCGTACGTCCGTAAGCGCTTACGGGTGCGCTGGGTGCGTCGAGCGGGCGCGGTAGTCCGTCTGAGCCAGGTCCGTGCGCGGTTAGGCTGGAGACGTAAACGAAACGCTTGAGGTCGGGCGCGGATTGGGCGATCGCAGCGAGCAGATTCGCCGTTCCAACGCCGTTGACGGCGGCGAAGTCCGCTTCGCTGCGGGCCTTGACGAGTCCGGCGGCGTGCACCACTCCATCGACGCCCTCCACGGCACCCGGCAGTGAGTCAGGGTCGGAGACGTCACCGATCGCTGCTTCATGAGGAAAGTCCTGCAAGAAGGTGCGATCGCTGGATTCACGCACGAGGACGCGAACGTCGTGACCGGCGTTCGCAAGCTGTTCCGCGATATGTGAACCGAAGAAGCCGGAGGCGCCGGTAACGAGGACTTTCACGGCTAAAGGTTCTTTTCAAACAGCCGATAGGTCTTATAGTGTTTGGCACCGACCTTACTAATCAGCGAGTTGATCAAGTGGTTGTCCTCGAGGGTCCAGGAGAACTCCGCCCAATCGTATCCGCGTTCTCTGGCACCCCGGTAAATCTCGTCGCATAGCAAGTAGGCTAACCCGGCGTACTTTCGCGTGCGGAACTCTTTCTTGATACCGAGGAGGAGCAGGCGACCAGACTTAAAACGCTTGCGCTTTAGGCGCCAAAGGAGCTTGACGAAGCCGAATGGGAACAATCGTCCGTTAAGATCGCGGATAGCCTCGTTGAGGTTGGGCAGTGCAAGCGCCACGCCGACGGGTACGCCGTCGACCTCTACGATAGGAAGAATCTCAGTATCGACAAGCATCCTTACGTCAGTCGCGAGCTGCGCGGCCTCCGCGTCGGTGGCGGCGACGTACCCCCAATTTTCGCGCCAGGCGTCGTTGTACAGGTCGAGGATCGTGCGCACCTCTTCCGCAAACCGCCCCATCTCTGCCCTACGGATGGTGACCTCCGGACGCGACCGCAGTTCGGCCACTATGCGCGCGGCCGTTTTCGTGAGCGGCTGTCCGCTCCATTTCCACGCATACAGGTCTTTCACGTTGGTGTATCCGCGGCCCTCGACCAATTCCAGGTAGTACGGAGGGTTAAACGGCATCAGAAACACAGGCTCGCTATCGAATCCGTCTGCGAGCAGTCCGACGACACCGTTGATCGAGAAGCTTAGTGGACCGCGGATCCTGTCTATGTTCCTCTCACTGAGCCAAGTCTCTGCGCCAGAAAGGAGCGCCGAGGCTACGTCGGGATCGTTTTCGGACTCGAAGAAGCCAAAGAAGCCGGTGCGCTCGTTGTGGAACTTGTTGTGCTCGTGGTCTATCTGGGCCGAGATGCGCCCAACGACGTCACCATCACGACGGGCAAGGAATAGCTGAACGTCTGCGTGCTTGTAGAACGCGTTCTTCTTGGGAGAGAATGTCTCGTGCTCCGTTCGCAGGAGTGGAGGCACCCAGTTCGGATTGCCCTCGTAAATATGC
>JACZRQ010000056.1 GCA_022574655.1 Chloroflexota bacterium | reverse complement strand
GGGGGGCTCATCGATGCTGAGGATCTTTCCGCGACGGCGCACACCTGGGCCGAGCCCATCCACACCTCCTACCGGGGGTGCGAGCTTCACGAAATTCCGCCGAACAGCCGCGGCCACCTGGTTATCGAAGCCCTGGACCGCCTAGAACCCCTCGCCGGTCTCGACCCCGACGACGCGGAGTACCACCTCAGACTCGCCCGCGCGATCGGCGCCACCGACGACGGCGGCGACACGATCTACCTCTGCGTCCGCGACGAATCCGGTATGTCGGTCAGCCTCAACCAGAGCCTCTTCAACGCCTTCGGCTCTGGCGTCGTCATTCCCGGCACCGGCGTACTCCTTCACAACCGCGCCTCCTACTTCAAGCCAGACGAATACATGCCCGGCGCCCGGCCCACGCACACGCTGACCCCCGCGATGGCTCTGAAGGACGGTGAGCCGCGGCTCATCTTCGGGACGATGGGCGGCGAGACTCAGGTGCAGACGCACATGCAGCTCCTCGCACGCATCATCCACTCCAGCCAGGACGTCGCCGACGCCGTCGCGGCGCCACGCTGGGTACGGCGACAGGGTGACCCTCTCCGCGCCGAGCCCGGCCTTCCCGACATCGGCGCTGAACCACAGCACTACCCTGACCTCGCCGGACACGCACACGCCATACTCGTCGAACCAACCCACCTCGCCGCCGCCCACGACCCACGTTCAGACGGGGCCGCCCTCGGCTACTAGAGCCGTTCGTAGGCACGGATCCGAACTCAGGAGAGAACAGGATTGTGCACGCGTTTTAGTGGCGAGTCAATACCAGCGGCAGATAGGCCAGGGCGAGAGCGGGTCTCCAGACGCCATCGCCGGAAGATATTTCTGTTCGTACGCGACCTGTGCGTTGACCGCCGGGTCATCCCAACCCTCGAACGCGAAGCCGATCTGGAACAATCCGTAGTAACCGGCCGCGTTGAAGGCGAACGGGTTAAGACCCGACTCGCAAGCCGCGATCGCCACCATCTGCTCGCAAGGCCAAGGCAGCGCGCAGATAGCCGCGGCTGCGTCACCCTCGGACCCACCAGACCATGCCGGCGGCGCTACGATCACCGAGCCTGTCTCGGCCAGCGGCTCGACAACATTCGCGCGCCCAACTTGTGCCGCCACTTCGGCCGCCTGCGCCACAACCTGCACCGGCTCGGGGGGCAGCACGAACGCCGACTGAGGCACCGGGACAACCAACGTCTGGCCAACGATAATAAGCGAATCCAGACTAACACCGTTCGCCGCTGCCAGAACCCCAGGTTGAATGCCAAACCAGTCGGCAAGATCGAACAGCGTATCTCCGGGCCGCAGGACCATCGTCGCCCAAGGCTCCACCGAATCTGGCAGCTCGGACTCAGACGGGCTCGCGCCCTCGGTCGTCATCCCATCCGGCGCAACGGCCGTCGGCGGCCTCTCGACATCGGCGACGACGACATTAGTGCCTTGGGCGTCATCCAGGTTGGATCGCGTTATCATCGGTTGCAGCCACGCACTAGTCGCGATCTGCGGCACATCGTCCTCACCGCCGCCGCTGGCGAACGCCGGAACGGCCATTGCCAGCGCGACGAGGCCTAGTACTACCCCGTGTTTGACTATCAGGCTTTCTCCCCTTTGACGAACACCACCTTCTCTTCCCCGGCGACGATCCTCATGATCTCGTCGAACTGTCCGGCAGTGAACGTACCGTTGTTGCCAAGGTGTATCACGACAACATCGCGCCTAGTGTGCCAGTATCCCTTCGCTGCTGCAATATTCCGATACCGCCGCATACCTTAATCGACACTTCCGCGCACCGATCCCAGCCTGGCCGAAGACGACCCGCTGACCCCCGTCACACTCCGCACTACACCCCCGTGCTATGATCCTTCACGCTTAACATCATGTATGACGCAATCGTAGTAGGCGCACGATGCGGGGGCTCGCCGACGGCGATGCTCCTCGCCCGTAAGGGCTACCGCGTCCTCCTCGTCGACAAGTCGACGTTCCCCAGCGACATTATGTCGACGCACTACATCCACCTCGCCGGCGTCGTCCGCCTCTCGCGATGGGGACTCCTCGACAAGGTGATGGCTACCGGCTGCCCGCCACTCAAGACCATCACCCTTCACCTCGGCGGCCTGGACCTGCAGCCACCCCGACCGGCCGATCTTCCTTGGGATCCAATCGCCCCACGGCGCACCGTTCTCGATAACATCCTCGTCGAGGCCGCCGTCGAAGCCGGCGCCGAACTCCGCGACGGATTCTCCGTTCAAGAACCTACATTCGACGGGGATAGGGTCACCGGCATCCGCGGCCGCTCGAACGGTAACGCGGTCGAAGAAACGGCAAAGATCGTCATCGGAGCGGACGGCATGCGCTCTCGCGTCGCAAAATCCGTAAACGCGCCGGAGTACAACACTCGCGAGACCCTCAGTTTCGGCTATTACACCTACTGGACGAACGTCGAGAACACCGGCGCTCACATTTACTTCCTTGAGGAAGTAGAGCGTGGTGTGCTCATCTTCCCAACAAACGACGGCAAGACTTGCATCGCCGTCGGCGGAGCGATCGACGATTTCCAAGAGTTCCGCAGCGACATCGAGAGCAACTACTTGAAGGTCATCAGTTGCGTTGAAGGCCTCCTGGAACAGGTCCGGGGCGGCGAGCGCGAAAAGTTCATCGGCACCGCCGATCAGCCCAACTTCTTCCGCAAGCCGTATGGCGCCGGCTGGGCGCTCGTCGGCGACGCCGGCTATCACCGCGATTTCATCACCGGCCTCGGTATCACCGACGCCTTCCGCGACGCAGAATACCTCGTCGAGGCGATCGACGCCGGTTTCTCCGGCCGTGAACCGTTGGACGAAGCGATGGCCGAGTACGAGCGCAAGCGGAACGACATCGCCGAGCCGCTCTACGAGGTCACGCTCCAGATGGCGAGCGGGGAAGAGGTCGACCCTGCGGCCTTCATGAAGTTCGGCGCAGCGATGGCCCGCATGATGCCCGCCGAACTACCTGCCCTGAGGACCAAATGACAGAAATCACCCACCGCCAGATCAAGACCAACGGCATCAACATGCACATCGCTGAAGCGGGCGAGGGCCCGCTCGTCCTCCTCATCCACGGCTTCCCTGAACTCTGGTACTCCTGGCGCCACCAGCTCCCAGCACTGGCCGCGGCCGGCTACCACGCCGTCGCGCCCGACGTCCGCGGTTACGGCGACACCGACGCTCCGCACGAGGTCGAGGCCTACCGGCTGCGCGAGAACATCGCTGATTTCGTCGGAATCCTGGACGCCCTCGACGAGAAAGAGGCCGTGGTCGTCGGCCACGACTGGGGTTCGCTGATGGCCTGGAACACCGCCATCCTGCAACCAGATCGCTTCCGCGCCATCGCCGCGCTGAGCGTCCCCTACCTTCCCCGCTCGCCGATCCCGCCTCTTCAGATGTTTAACGCGATGTTCGCCAAGAACTTCTTCTACATCCTCTACTTCCAGGAAGAAGGCGTCGCAGAAGCCGAATTTGAAGCCGATATCCGCGGCTCGCTCCTCAAGTTCATGTACTTCGCCTCCGGCGATAACCGTGACGGCGAGGCTGCCGCCATCGGCATGATGACGCGGCCAAAAGACTCCAAGCTGTTCGATGGAGTGAAGTCGCCCGATCATCTACCGAAGTGGCTCACCGACGAAGACCTCGACACGTTCACCGCCGCCTTCAAGAAGACTGGCTTTCGCGGCGGTCTCAACCGCTACCGCAACATGGACCGCGACTGGGAAGAGATCCCCGAACTCGCCGGCGCCAAGGTCGAACAACCGGCGCTCTTCATCGCCGGCGACAAGGACGGCGCCGCCACCTTCGCGCCGATGGAGCCTATGAAGGAGTTCGTCCCGGATCTCCGGAAGCTCGTAACGCTCCCCGGCTGCGGCCACTGGACCCAGCAAGAACGCCCCAGCGAAGTCAACGCAGAACTAATCGAGTTTCTGAACGGCCTGTAGGCCGAGTCGGTATCTTCGCGACGTCCACGATGCCGTCCTCCATTACTGTGTTCACGACCGCCGATCCTTCCCTTAGAGATAGCCAAGTCGCACAGATGCATGACGCGACCCATAGTTCGTACGCCGTTGGTGCGGGGTCTTAGGGGGCTGCGCCCCCTAATTCTCATAGGGCGGGTGGGTGGGCACCTTATTCCCGAAGTCCTTCTCCGAGAAGGACGAGGCCTGCCGAGACCCAGCGGGGCACGAGTCGCCCACGCCTCGAACAGAGATTCCTAGGCTCGAACCGGCGCTCCCGCAACCTCCGTGAACTGGATCAACCCCTTCGAAGAGTCCCAGAGCCGTGCAAGCTCGGCTAGACCGCCGACGCTGAAAAGCCCCTGCTCCCGAAATTCTTCCCGACTGAAAAGATGCCTGATGCCGATGAATCGCACACCGTTATCCGCTGCAAACTGCGCGTCCGCCAGAGAATCACCCACGAACAGAACTTCGCTTCGATCGAGGCCATGCTGGTTCAGAACGAACTCTATCTGGCGCCCCTTGGTGAAGCCCTGACGGTAACCGAAAGAGCCGTCTAGCAAACCATCGATCCCTGTACGCTTGACGTAGTCGCGAACGATCCCCTCCCGGGTACTGCTACAGATGAAACGCTTCACAGAGCTGGCTTCGAAGAACTTGAGAGCGGGAATCACCTCATCGAACAAGGCGTGACCAAAGATGCCCTCGGTCTTGCTTGTCTCCATCGCCGCGACCACTTCCGGATTCTTAGGATGGCCTGGGAACATCCGCTCAATCTGACTCCCGAAATCCAGACCCGTCGTTGCGCGGTACCCAGCGAGAGCGTCCTCTTCAGAAATGCCATAGTTTCTGGTGATCAGGCCCACAGCGAGCTCCGTAAGAAACGGCATCGTGTCTGCGATCGTTCCATCGAAGTCAAAGATCACCGCCTTGAGACGCATTCCCAAAAGCGGGTTCGAGTTGCGAGAGTAGCGCCACGATATCTGCAGTCGCCACAACAAGATCCCCGTCGCTAGCACCGCTACTACGGATAGAGCGATCAAGACGGAGACCGGATGAATCAACACTCCGATACCACCGAGCGTGAGGACAAACAACCGCAGATCGCGCCCTGTCCCCGCAGCCGTCAGACGCCCGCCATACGTGTAACCGAAGTCGACAATCGACTTCGCTGACGTATAGCTCACGAGCATCGAACTCGAAAGTGCCACAGCAGACGCGCCGATGATCAGACTGGTCGGGTTAAGACCTAGGAACCCTTCGATTCGCGAACTGTTTAGGGCATAGAAGAACATGCCGAATATAATCAGGCTGTCGGAGTATCGGTCAAGCACAGCATCGAAGAAGTTGCCAAACGATGACTGCAGCTTCTTGAGCCGTGCGATCTCGCCGTCGCTTCCGTCCAGCACACTCGTCAGTTGAATGAGTGCACCGCCTAATACCGGTAATGCGAGGAAGAAGCTGATGGCGGCGAGCACGGCGACCAAGAAACTAAGCACCGAGACCTGGTTCGGAGTAACGTGCTTCCACAGCCTCAGCAAAAGAGGCGTGGTTATCCTCGTCGAGATTCGGCGGTTGATCGTTCGTGAGATGAAGCCGTCGGCGGGCTTACACAGATTCCCGTAAAGTACCGCCTTCGCATTCTTCGCGTCAGTAGGCGTATCCACATCCACCCAATACCCCTCTTCAACATCCAGAATCCTCACTCGCCCGTCGCCCGCCATCCGGCGGATAACTCCAGTGACCGAGAAGTCGCCCTCGCCGGCACTTTCTTCAGCCGCGTCGAAGATCGAGGGAGAGCAGAGAAAGACACCAGTGTCGAACGCGTTGTATTCCTCGATATCTTTTCCAATACCGGTCACGTGGTGGTCAATCGTTTGAACCTTCGTCACGTCGCCGGGATCGACCAGGCGGTTCCCATTGACGCGAAAGTCCACGGCCAACACCACCGCCCCATCGTCAACAGGCTCTCGCACAATCTGCTTGACGATCGCCTCATCCACGATGTGGTCAGCCATCATCATCACGAACGGGCCATCTAGCTCTCGCCGGGCACTCAGCAGGGACGCACCGTTACCAAGCTGCCAATCCGAATTCCGAATTGAGGTGATCCTCACCGACCGGCGCCTGCTCAACTCGGCAAGGAAAGACTCGAGGCCTTCCGCGGCGTAGCCGGTCACCACATAGAAATCCGATATTCCGGCCTGCTGCGCCGTAGCGATGGTTCTCTCGATCAGCGGCAGCCCAGCGATTTGCAGAAGCGGTTTCGAATCGCAGACCTGCGCCATGCGGCCGCCGTTACCGGCTGCCAAGATCAGACATTTTACTCCGGACACTGCCTCCCCTAACTTAATCGCCTCGGACACCAATCAGTGCCATTAGGCCAAACACACGTACACAAGCCAAGTACAACGGCAGGGTGCTTACGATTGCGGCTTTGGAACCCCACCGTACGCGCAAGAGTAACTTCAGCGCCTCCTTCTCTCTCCGGAGGTACTCAGGCTGAAGCCAGTTCACAGCATAGGCGGTGGCCGCCGTCCTTGGCAAGCGCATCCTCAGTGCGTTGGCGTTTGAGTGAGGTTGAACCCCCCACGTGCTAGAATTCAGCCGTATGCGCTACCACATCTGGACCGAAGGCTGTCAGATGAACGAGGCTGACTCCGCCAAGCTGGCTGCCGGTCTCGCCAAACTCGGCTGGGAGCCCGTTAAGAAGCCGCAGGACGCCGATCTCGCGGTCGTAAACACCTGCGTCATCCGCCAAAAGGCGGAAGACCGCGCCGCCAGCTTCATGGGCCACCTCAAGAAGATCCGCGAGACCCAGAACCCGGACCTGAAGATCGCCGTCATGGGCTGCATGGTCGGCCCCAAGACGGACAAACTTCGCTCCCGCTTTCCTTACGTCGACGTCTGGGCCCAGCCCCAGAACTTCGAAGTCGTGCTTCGCCACATCGTCCCCGACTCCGACCTCGGCGGCGAGTTCTGGCCCGACACCTTTCCGGAGCCCAAGGGCCCCACCACCTTCGTGCCGATCATCCACGGCTGCAATAAGTTCTGCACCTTCTGCATCGTCCCCTACCGCCGCGGCCGCGAGAAATCACGCACGATCGATGACATCGCCCGTGAAGTCCAGTCGGTCTGCGCTGCGGGAGTCCGCGAGGTCACGCTGTTAGGCCAGACCGTTGAAGCCTACGGGAAGGACCTGCCGACCAACGGTCAAGGCCGCAAGCCGGACCTCGCCGATCTATTCGAGGCGATCCACGAAACTCCCGGCCTTGATCGCATCCGCTTCCTCACGTCCTACCCCCGCGACATGACCGAACGCATCATCCGCTCCGTCGCCCACTTCCCTAAGGTCTGCGAGCACTTCAACATTCCGCTCCAAGCCGGCGACAACGAAACTCTCGGCCGCATGCGCCGCGGCTACACCATCGAGGAGTACCTCGAGTGGGTCTACCGAATTCGCGAGCTCGTGCCTGACTCCTCGATGAGCACAGACGTCATCGTCGGTTTCTGTGGCGAGACCGAGGCCCAGTTCCAACACACGATTGATGTGCTATCGGAAGTCCGGTTCGACAAGGTCCACGTCGCGGCGTACTCCACGCGCCCCGGTACCATCGCCTGGCGCCGCATGGAGGACGACGTGCCCCAGGACGAGAAGATGCGCCGTCTTCACGCCATCGAGGAGATTCAGGAGCGCATCGCCACCGAGATCAACGCCACGTTCGACGGTACCGTCCAACAAGTGCTCGTCGAAGGCGCCAAGACGAACGCGGATGACGAGATCGTATACACCGGACGTAACCGCGCCAACAAGCTCGTCCACTTCCAAGCGAACGCGAGTCCCATTGGACGGGCGGAAGACGCCGCCCCGGAGATCGGTCACCTCGTCGACGTTCAGATCTCGAAGACGACCCCGTGGTCGCTTCAGGGCGAAGCCTATTCGCCCGTCCCGGCCTGACTCGGCGTGTCCGCACCATTCGCTGACGCCGGATCTCGCTCGTCCACGACCATTGGCCCCGGCCGCCGAATCGCCGTCATCGTCGTCATCTTCACCGTCGATGATGGCCGGCTAAACGTGCTGCTCATCCGCCGCAGCGCCGATCCGTTCAAGGATTCATGGTCGCTTCCCGGCGGACTCCTCACTCGCGACGAAGCGCTGGAGCAGGCCGCCGTGCGAAAGCTGGACGACGAAACCGGCCTCACCGATGTCTTCCTCGAACAGCTCTACACCTTCTCCGATCTTGACAGCGATAGCTCTGTCGCAGTTTCCTACTTTGCTCTCGTCGACATCAGCGAAGCGCATCTCGCGCAACGCCAGGCGTGGCAACCTGCCTGGTCCCCTGTCGAAGAGTCCCCCGGCCTTGCCTTCCGCAACAACGAAGTCGTCGAGTACGCGTTGCAGCGACTGCGCGCCAAGCTCGACTACTCCAACGTCGCCTACTCGCTGCTACCGCCCGAGTTCACCCTCTCGCGCCTCCAGGGCACCTACGAGGCGATCTCCGGCAAGCCTCTCGATAAGCGGAACTTCCGCAAGCGAATCCTCTCGCTCGATATCATCGAGCAGACGGGCCGCGTCGCCAGTGAAGGACGCCACCGCCCGGCCCAGCTCTACCGCTTCCGCCAACGCAGGCCAATTACCTTCTAGCTTTGCCTCGGCGCACCGATACCGCTAACATGTCGATTCGAAGAATGCTCTTCCGACGTTCGATACTCGCTTACGCCACCGTCGCACTCGCCACAGTGCTCTTCGTCGCCTGCGGGGGAGGCGACCCGGAGCCCACCGCGTCGCCCACGCCGCGCTTCACTGTCCCTCCCGGCGCGATCGAGCCGGCAGAGGAGACGTACTTCGAGAGGCTCGGAGCCGAGCTGACCACGATCTCGGCCCGCTTCGACGAACTGGACGAAGCACGGGCCAGAGCGCTCGACGAGATACTAAACGGGACCGCTCGAATCCTCAATATCAGGGTTTACGCTTTAAGCTACTTCGACCTGGCAGACGATTCGTACAAGCTGCTCGACCCGATCACCGCGCCGCCTTCGCTGGCTGACCTCCACCGCGCGCTGGTTGATGCCTTCGACGGGCTGATTGAGCTTGGCACGGATCTGATGACCGACATGGACATCGATCCCGCCACTACCGAAGATGACTTCGCCGACGCCTTCTTCGACCTCAACGGCATCGCCCTTGAACAGAGGGTACGCGACGCCTGCTTCGACCTTCTCTTCTTCGCCGCCGGTAAAGACGCCGCTACCGAGATCGTCTGCCCCCGCTAATTACTTCTTTGCCCTGGCTCGCCCATACCGCTAGCATGTCGGTTCGAAGAATGCTCGCTACACGTTCGATACTCGCCTATTCCACCGTTGCGGCCGCTGCGGTGCTCTTCGTAGCCTGCGGAGGTGGGGACTCAGCCACTCCCACGCCGTCGCCGTCGCCAATATTCATTCCACCCGGCACACCTTCGCCGGCGGAAGTGGTCTACTTCAAAAAGCTCACAACGGCGATGTCCACCATCAGCGCACGCTTCGATGAGCTGAGCGACGCTGATGTCCCAACCTTTGACGAACAGCTCAGTGAGAACGCCCTGATCAATGATGTCCGCCAGTACGCGGGGCGCTACCTGGACTTCGCCGCCGACGCACGGGACTTCATAGGTCCGATCGACGCCCCACCTTCTCTGGCGTCACTGCACGCTTCCCTCGTCGAGGCCGTCCAGGACCTGGTACTGCTTGGCACCACTCTGGCGCTCGACATGGAACTCAATCCCGCCCTCACCGCCGATGACTTCGAAGACGCCTTCTTCGATCTCAACGGCCTCGTCCTTGAACAGCGGTTTCGCGACGCTTGCTCTGACCTGCAGTTCTACGCCGACGGCAAAGACGCCGCCATCGAAATCGTTTGCCCCCGCTAGCTACTCCTCGACCGTAACTTCAGACCCGATCGCGGGACACCCCGGCTCCTGATCGACTGATAGCGCCGCCACGTTCCGCAGCAGCTTCAAAGCGTCCACTGCATCGACGTCACCGTCGCAATCAACATCGCCCCACAGCCGCTGCTGCGCTCCCGCCGTCACCGCCACGCTCGCGCCCAGGTCCGGGCAAGGCTCCGTCTGCGTGAAGCCGATCGCGGCTACGTGCTGAAGAGTTTTCAGCGCGTCTACCGCATCGCTATCGTTATCGCAATCGGGGTCGCCCCAGAGCGCCAGCTGACCGGGTTCCGGCGTCGGGGTCGGTGTCGGCGAAGGCGTCTCTTCAACGAGAGTGGGTGACAGTGTCGGCGTTTCCTCAGAAGGCATTGTCGGCGTCGGCGTAATCGGATCGCCGTTCAGCGTCCAGATCACCTCGACCGGGACGGGAAGCCCCTCGCTCCGGACCGTGACCTGCACCATCTCGCCCGGATCGACGCACGGCACGCCCCAGTCAATGAAAACCAGGTTTCCGGCAGCTACGAGAGCCGGGAGAGGTGGATCGGGACAGCCCGGAGCCTTCACGACGATTAGCACGTTGTTGACCGCCCCTCCCGCGAACGCGACGCAAAGGTCTGACGCCACAGCGTGTGTGCCGTTCGCAAACAGGAACGGGTCCGGCGGAACCACTTCATGCAGTACCGGAACGGGCGGCGGATCGCACGGATAGTGCGACGCCGACGTGCCTGTGGGGCCGGAAGACGCAGCCCACAGGGCCAGCGCGAGGACGACACACACTAGGGCGATTGTGATGATCGACGCCAGAACAACTGACTTCATTACGCCCCCTAATTCAGCCGCCGACCGGTCTTGCCGCAGAGCCTACCGCATTCCGCCGCCCGTAGCTACGCCGTTATGTCGCTAGTCGTTCGCTGGTAGTCAGGAAACGAGTATCTCAGACCCGATCGCGGGACACCCCGGCTCCTGATCGACTGATAGCGCCGCCACGTTCCGCAGCAGCTTCAAAGCGTCCACTGCATCGACGTCACCGTCGCAATCAACATCGCCCCACAGCCGCTGCTGCGCTCCCGCCGTCACCGCCACGCTCGCGCCAACGTCGGGACAGGGCTCCGTCTGCGTGAAGCCGATCGCGGCTACGTGCTGAAGAGTTTTCAGCGCGTCGACCGCGTCGCTATCGTTGTCACAATCGGGGTCGCCCCAGAGCGCCAACTGACCGGGCTCCGGCGTAGGGCTCGGTGTCGGCGACGGCGTCGGCGTCACCTGCACCACCTTCTCGCCCATGACTTCGTAGACCGTCATTCCCAATGGCAGCTCCCCCGCCGCGCCCATCGTGTATTCCCCGTTCAGGATCCCGGGGAACTCGATCGTACCCTCGAACTCCACCGTGATGTTCTCGAAGCCGGCCACGGTCCCGATTCCCGTCAGGAAAAAGCTGCCGTCCACCTGCGCAAACCCGGACACGTTCACGAACGGCGGATCAGCCTCAACGCTCATTGCGATCCCGCCGCTCCCCGCCGGTTGCCGCGCACCATCCTCATCGAAGATGCTAAAAGTGACGATGTCCCCTTCGAACTCTTCTGGCATGCCGATGAACGGGGCGTCACCGAATCCCGCGACGACCAGAAAGAAAAAGAGCCAATTCCCGGTCAACAATAGCGACGGTTCAGCGGAGATATCGCTCCCCGCCTCCGCACGCTTGTCACCCGAATCGACATTCATGACCGTCACGACCACAGAAACCACAAGCGCCACCGTGATGATCGACGCCAGAACAAATGACTTCATTGCGCCCCCCTAATCAAGCCGCCGACCGGTCTTGCCGCAGAGCCTACCGCATTCCGCCGCCTGTCGCTACGCCGTTATGTCGCCTAGCGCTGGCAGTCAGGAAACGAGTATCTCCGAGCCGATCTCCGGACAACCCGCTATCTCTCATCCCCCCAGCGCCGTCGCGAATACGCACCACCGACGCCCACCAGACCAAAGGCCACGAACGCCAATCCGGCCGCCGCCGCGACGGGCAGCCCCGGACCGGTCGCAGTCGCCTGGCTCGCCGGCGCCGCTGGCGCCAGCGAATCACCGATGTCCGGACACGGCTCCGTTTGAGTCACTGACAGAGCGGCCACGGATCGCAGCAGCTTCAACGCATCGACCGCTCCGACGCTACCGTCGCAGTCCACGTCGCCGAACAGCGATGCGAACTCAGAGCCGATCTCCGGGCAGGGCGCGTTCTGGCTTACGCCCAGACCCGCCGTCTTCCGCAGCGTCTGCAGAGCATCCACCGCGTCTTCGTCGTTGTCGCAGTCCACATCTCCTTGCCTGCCGAACGGCCCGATCAAGAACGCCAGGCAGTCGGAGTCCACCGACATCTTCACAGCGCCGATGTCCTGCTCAACGAATTCGCCACTATCCTCATCGAATACCGTCGGACCCAAAAGCGTGTTCTCGTAGCTGGCACACACCTCGTAGCGACCCGGCTCCAGCAGGTACAGGTCGGCGATGTCTGCCGTGTTCTCGGCGGTTGCATCCGGGGCAAGCTCGCTGAAATCGTCGCTACCGGGGAAGCCCACTCTGACATCCCAGCCGAACTCAACTTCATCCGCCGAGCCCATCGGCGTGATGCTCAACGACACCTCGCGGAACGGCGGCGGCGCCTCACCGTCATTGACGAACAGCCGCGTGTTCGCCTGGACTGAGTTGGGCGAGACGTTCGTCAAGGTGATCGTCAAAGGCACCGCCTCGTCGCTCTTGAACACGTCCGTGGCAAGCCCGATCGCCAGCCCGAGCGTGTCTCCTGGCGGAGCAGCTCCGCCTGGTTGTGCGCTGCCACCGTAGTCCTTGATGCGCTCCGCCAGGTCCTTCTTCTCCATTTCGCTGATGTCTGTGTTGTCCGCGTTGTCGATCTCGCGCTGGTAGGCTTCCTTCTCACGCCCGTTCGATCCCTGCCCCTTGGCGGCGTCGGGGTCCTGCCACTGCTGGCTATGCACCATCTCGTGCTTCAGCGATGAGTATAGCTAGGCCACGCTGGTGAATGCGTCGTCGCCGATCTCGACGACACCCCCCTTCTTTCTCTCGGTTGATCCTTCGCCGTCTAAGGTCGAATCGTAGACGGGTGCTCCGCCATCCATCGTGCCGAAGCTGCAGCAGTACTTCTTCATCGTCTCGACGAGATTCGCCAGGGCATCGGCTTTCTTGCCGGCGTCCGCCAGGTCCTTGACCGCCTTCTCCTCCGCTGCGGTCAGGTCCGGCCAATCGTCGTCTATCGGGTTCTTCGTCGGGTGCGGAGTCGGAGTCTCCTCCGTCGGCGTTGGCGTCGCTTCAACAGTCTCAACCGGCGTCGGCTCTGGCGTCGTCGTTTCCTCGACCGGCGTCTCTGTCGGTGTCTCCGTTTCTTCAGGCGGCGGCGTAATCGGATCGCCGTTGAACGTCCAGATCTCTTCCTGGACAACGAGCGAACCGGGAAGCCCGACAGAAACCTGTACTGAATCGCCAGGCTGCACGCAATCAACGCCCCAATCGATGAATACGCGAAGGTCACCCGCGTTCGCAACGTTCGGCATCGGACAACCGGGCGCATTGACCGTCACCTGCAGATTGCCGAGCCCCCCCAAGCCCGTGTAGACGACGCACAGATCGGAAGCAGCCGTGTGGGTCGTGTTCGTATACGTCTGGGGCATCGGCCCAGCGAGAGTGTCGTCGTCCGAGGGTGGCGGGTCGCACGGGTAGTGCTCGGCGGAGGTACCCGCCGGCCCGGAAGGCGCCGCCCAGAGGGCCAGCGCAAAAACGGCAACAACCAAGGCGATAATCGACGCTGCGAAGACGATCTTTCTCATGACACCAGACCTCCGTAAATGGAACAGGGAGAGGGCGGAAAGCGACCCTGGTATACGCCGGTCGTTCGGGATGTCAATACGCTGAATTCGCCGCGCCTATGGCGACGGGCACTGATTCCAGTCTAGCGCTCGCGAAGCACGATCAGGTTCGCCGGAATGGCCTCGAAATCGCCTTCTACCATGGAGCCGTCCAAGGCTAGCTGCACCGGAACATCCAGCAACGTCCAGACCTCGTCACGATAGGTGTACCAGCCGATATTGTCCGCGTCGCTGGCCGCTTCGATCAGCGGAATTCCGATGACTGCCGCTCCTGAAGAGGAGCCGCCGAACTCGAGGTATTCGCTGACAGCCTCGAGCTGTTCGGGCAACTGGGGCGCCTCGACAAGTCTGCCCGACACACCCGGTGCCATGTCGAAAGACGGACGGTCACTCGAACAGTCGTAGGTCGTAGGCGGCTCGCCGTTTATTCCACCCCTTATCTCAATGCAGCCCCCGAGCCCGGCCATCGAATCCGGATCGCACTCGAACGTCCCACCCGACTCCACTTCGAGCATGTCACACGCTTCCTCGATTCGCGTCGCCGCCGTCTCGACGGCGCCAAAGAAACCGAGGGTGTTCAACCCATACAAGCTTTGGGGATCCAGCGCTCGAACCTCATCGGCCAGGTTGCGCATGCTCTCGGCGACATCGTAGGTGCCACCGACCAGGTCCGAATGAACCTTGGCCAACTCCATCGGAGGAGTCAGCGTATCGAAATCGCGTCCAGCCGCTTCGAGGTTATCGGCGATGTACTCATAGTAGCCGACGAGAGCCTCGTGCCGTTCCTCGTCCGAGGCTTCATCCGCCACGGCAAACATCTGTTCATCGAACGACTCGCGCAACTCATCGCCGATAGCGTCAAGCTCGCGAAAGTACTCGTCCCGTGACAGCCGTGCTCCCGTTTCTTCATCGCCACCGCAGGCGACGATCAGGGCAAGCACCAGCACCGGGACCAGCGCAATTACGAACAGCGATCGAATCATGGGAGCGAATACTCCGCGTAGATTCTACCGCCTGAACGGCCGCGTCGCGACGTTCGCGATCCCCTTCACCATCCGCCAGGGCAGCGTCACCACCCAAACCACGATCGTCACGAACTCGTGGCGGACGTCCGAGAGCAGACCCGTTGATGCCATGCCTTGCTTCAACTGGTCGCGCTTTGCCTTGTCCATCGCCTTAGCCGTTGCATGGTCGTAAGCCTCTGGCGGCGGTGGTGGTGGTGTCCACCCTCCGTATGACATAGTATTCCTCCTGTATACGACCTTATTCTGCCACATACTCTGACTCCCGACGTTGTTCCTTACTTCGGTTGAACTCTTGGCTTCCGCCTGCCCTATCCACTAACCACTGCCCGCTCAGCCCACTTAGTGTCCGCTTGACACCTTCTCCTCCAACCTGCTAACCTGTCTACAGAACGAGATAGTGTATAGAGTACACTAAGTCCCTAGGAGGCCGCTCATGGTCACGACGACGAAAGAGCTGATAAACCTCATCACCGAGACAGACCTCCTCAACGAGGCCAACGCCTGCACGACCGACCGCACCCTCGACACCACTCCCCTGTCCGAGGAACACGCCTTCGCCTTCTGGCAGAAGGACATCCCCGAAGCCTACTGGAACCTGGGCGGCACTCAACTCGCGAATCGCATCGCCGAAGCGCGAACGAAGCTCGGCGACCGCTGCGTCGTCCTCGGCCACCACTACCAACGCGAAGACATCATCCAGTTCACCGACTACCGCGGCGACTCCTTCAACCTCGCCCGCTGGGCCGCCGATCGCGGCGACGCCGAGTTCATCGTCTTCTGCGGCGTCCACTTCATGGCGGAGGCCGCGGACATCCTCTCGCAGCCACACCAGAAAGTCGTGCTGCCCAACATGTCCGCCGGCTGTTCCATGGCCGACATGGCCGAACCCGACGACGTATACGCCTGCTGGGACGAGCTGCAGGAAGCCGGCATCACCGGAGTCATCCCCATCACGTACATGAACTCCGCCGCGTCGCTCAAGGCGTTCTGCGGCCACAACGGCGGCATCGTCTGCACCTCCTCCAACGCGCCGAAGGTCTACGACTGGGCGTTTGAGCGTGGATCAAAACTCCTCTTCTTCCCCGACCAGCACCTCGGCCGCAACACCGGCATCAAGCGCGGCATCGGCCTCGAAGAGATGAGCGTCTGGGACTACAACCTCCCCTACGGCTCCCTTGGCGGCAACACCCTCGAACAGCTCGAACGCTCGAAGGTCATCCTCTGGAAGGGCCACTGCAGCGTCCACCGCCGCTTCTCCGTCGCCCAGATCGAGAAGGCGCGGGAACAGTACCCCGACGTCACGGTCGTCGTCCACCCCGAATGCCTCATGGAAGTCGTGCAGGCCGCCGACATGGACGGCTCCACCGAATTCATCACGAAGACGATCACCAACGCCGAACCCGGCAGCGTTTGGGCCATCGGCACCGAGATCAACCTCGTCTCCCGCCTCGCCCGCGAGAACCCGGACAAGACCGTCTTTTGCCTCGACCCCGTCGTCTGCCCTTGCGCCACGATGTACCGCATCCACCCGGCCTACCTCGCCTGGACGCTCGACGAGCTCGCTGAAGGCCGCGTCGTCAACCTCGTCGACGTGCCGGAGGAGATCGCAAAGCACGCCAAGGTCGCCCTCGAGCGCATGCTCAGCGTCAAGTAGCTGAGGGCCGTCGAGTGCCCATCGACGTCACCGCCGAAGCCACCATCGGGCGGCCGCGATCCAACGTCATCGCTTTCGTCAGCGATCCCGCCAACGACACGCAGTGGATAGCCGGCATCAAGGAGGCGCACGTCGTCACCGAAGGGCCCGTCCGTGTCGGCTCGCAGGTCGCGCGCGTCGCCTCGTTCCTCGGGCGCAAGATCGAGTACGTCAACGAGATCGACCGCCTCGATGAATCAGTTCTCGAGATGCATTCGGTGAAGGGCCCGTTCCCGATGCACATCACCTACTCCTTCGACGAAGACGGCGCGGGCACCCTCGCCCGCATCCGCGTCCAGGGCAACGCCACCGGCTTCTTCCGGCTTGCGGCGCCGCTCCTCGCGGGGCAGGTGCGGCGCTCCATCACGCGCGACGTCAACAACCTCAAGCGCGTCCTCGAGGCGCAGGGCTAGGCTGCATGACCCAGACCCACGACTACCTGATCATCGGTTCCGGCATCGCCGGACTCTACGCCGCGATCCTCGCGCGTGAGCATGGGTCGGTGCTCGTCCTCACGAAGGGCAGCATCGACGACTGCAACACGCGCTGGGCGCAGGGCGGCATCGCGGCGGCGGTCGGCCCCGGCGACTCGCCGGAGAAGCACCTGCGCGACACGATCGCGGCCGGCGCCGGCCTCGTCGACGAGGAAGCCGCGCGCGTCCTCACGACCGAGGCGTCCGACCGCATCGCCGACCTCGTCTCGCTGGGCGTGCCGTTCGACACCCTGCACGGCGAGGTCGCGCTCGCTACCGAGGGCGCGCACTCCACCCCGCGCATC
>JACZRQ010000146.1 GCA_022574655.1 Chloroflexota bacterium | reverse complement strand
AGTTCAAGGGCCGGTAACGTGCGGCTGATCCTGGAAGCTGACGAGGCGTGGTCGATCATGACGCTGGTCGTTTCGCAGGTGCTGGACGAAATCGAGCTGTCCGACGAGGCACGCGCGGCCGTTCGCAAGTGGCGCACTGAACGCGCCGACGGCACCGAAGCGATGAACCGCCTGGCTGAGGAGCTGAACGAAGCGCTCGGCAACGTCATGGACGAGCGCACGCGGAGGCTGATCCGTCGCAAAGGAGGCTACATCCCCAGCCACTGAGCTCACTGTTGTAGGTCGGGGTCTTCAGACCCCGACGAGGCTAGGGATACGAGTATGAAGGTCGAGCTGGACGCGGACGAATCATGGGAGCTGATGTCGCTCGTCGTCGCCCGCCTGCTGGGCGAGGCGTCGCTGGCGGATAGCGATCGCGCGCGTGTACGGCGCTGGCGAAGCGAGTCGATGCGGCCCGGCGACGAACCGATGCGCCTCCTCACTCGCAAGATCAACGATGACCTGGCTGCGGTGGCCGAGCGCAAGAAGCGCAGCCAGATCCGCAAGCCGGATTGGCGGTGATAGCAGTTGTACGCGTTCACCCTCGGTACGGCCATCGACGCGACACCGGCGCGGGTCTGGCGCGCGCTGTGCGACCCGGCCGAGGTGGTGCAGTGGGACACCGGAATCGAGCAGGCGCTGGATGCGCCGGCGGACTATCCGCAGCCGGGGCAGCACGTACGCTGGCGCTACACGAACGGCCCGTTTCGCATGCTCCACGACCGGCCGCAAGAGGTCGAGCCGGAGCGGCTGCTACGGGCGCTCCTCTCGGTCGGCCCGTTCCGGTTCGATGAGACGTACACGCTAGAGGCGCGCGACGGCAGATGCCATCTCACGGCGGCGATGGAGGTGCGGGTGCCCGTGCCGGTGATCGGCTGGGCTGTCGAGCGGCTCTATCTGGGCCCGCAGACTCGGCGGACGGTGGCAGCTTCGTTGCAGGCGCTCAAGCGCCATTGTGAGAACCAGCCATGAACGGCTTCGAGACGATCGCGTACGAAAAAGACGACTCCGGCGTCGTTCGCCTGACGCTGCAGCGCCCGGACGTGCTCAACGCGGTCAACCTCCAGATGCGCGACGAGCTGTGGTCGGCGTTCGAGGCGTTCCGCGACGACCCGGACGCCCGCGTTCTGATCCTGCGTGGCGCAGGTCGCGCCTTCTCTGCCGGCGCAGACATCTCGGAGTTCGGCACGACGCCGTCGTATGTCGAGGCGCGCCGCGCACGCCACGAACGCGACCTCTGGGGCCTGCTGGTCCACCTGCCGAAGCCGACGGTCGCCGCCGTGCACGGCCATGCGCTCGGCGCGGGCTGCGAGATGAGCCTGCTCTGCGACCTCCGTGTCGCTTCCGAAGACACCCAATTCGGGCTGCCGGAGGTTAGCCTGGGCTACATCCCGTCGGCGGGCGGCACCCAGACGCTGCCGCGCACCATCCCGCCCGGCGTTGCGCTCAGCATGATCCTTTCCGGCGACCCGATCGATGCGAACGAAGCGTACCGCCTCGGCCTCGTGCATCGCGTCGTCCCGCGCGACCAGCTCGATAGCGCCGCCGACGCCTGGGCGCGCACCCTCACGCAGCGCTCGCCGCTGGCGCTCTCGTCCGCGAAGGAGGCCGTCCTGCGCGGGCTCGACCTCTCGCTCGCGGATGGCCTGGCGCTGGAGGGAAGATTGGCGGGGATACTGCTGGAGTCTCGTTCGCGGTAGTACAATGTAAGCGCCATGAGCGCCACTGAGGAACCGGACGTACACGAGCCGGGTGCGGATCGTGCTCTGCCCTTGCTCTGGGCAGGCTTGCTCCTTGGCGGCCTGGCCGTCGCTGTGATCGCCCTCGTCTTCGCCTGGCCGGGCAGCGAGTCCGGAGGCGGTCGATTCGATCTCGGCCCTGTGGACGACTACGCGGTTGGCTCCGTCAGCACGATCGGCGAAGGCCGTTTCCACCTCGTGCGCCTGGGCGACGATACCTTCATTGCCATGTCCTGGCGGGATCCGCACTCGGAATGCGCGGTGTTCTCACGTGCGGATGATCGTTGGCGGCCTGAAATCCGAGGTTCGTTCCGAGACCCCTGTCACGGCTCGTCGTATCGGATGGATGGTACGCGGGTGTTCGGCCCGTCGCCACGCGACCTCGACCGCTTCGTGGTTTCCATCGTGAACGAAGACGTCATCGTCGATACGGCACGGTACGTCTGTGGTTGGTCGCCGCCCGGCGCGGAGTGCGTTGCCACCACGCCGACTCCGTAGTCTATGCACGGGAGCTGGTCGATGTGGAGAGCGCGAGCTCGCTCGTTGCTGTGGGCCGGATTGCTCGTAGGGGGTGCTGCGGTCGCGGCTCTTGTTCTTGTCTTCTCTTGGCCGGAGAGCGGGCCGGAGGAAGGCCGCTTCGCCCTCGGCCATGTCGATGACTATCGCGTCGGGTCGGTAACCACGATCGACGAGGGTGAGTTCCATCTCGTACGGTTGAGCGAAGAACGCTTCATCGCCCTGTCGTGGGTGGGTCCGCATCTGAAAAGGTGCATCGTCCCATGGCGACGGGACTTCGTCTGGCCGGACCCCAAGACCGGCGCGGATAGATCCGGCTGGTTCCGCAACCCGTGTAGCAGCTCCACCTTCGACAAGCAGGGTCACCGCGTCTTCGGCCCCGCTCCGCGCGACCTCGACCGTTTCGTGGTTTCCATCGTGAACGAGAGGGTGATCGTCGATACGGCGCAATACGTCTGTGGTCGGTCGCCGCCCGGCGCCGACTGCGTCGAGCCGACGCCGCCGTCCCAGCCCTAGCGTTGCCTCCGCCCCCAAGATGCGCTAGATTGTGGCGCGATCCGCTCGCCCTCACCCCCAAGCCCCTCTCCCTCACGAGGGAGAGGGGTGACCGAAAACCATGTAGGGGCGATAAACGGGTCTTTTTCAGATTGGGGACTCTGAGGGTTGAAACCCTCAGCTTCTCTCCGAACCGCGTAGCTGCGGGATTCCCGCCAAGGGCGGGTCCGCCTCTGGAGGAGATCCCGCAGAGTGGAACGTCCCGTGGCGCAGGGAGGACGCCCGCGAGGGTCCGCTCGCCTTCATGCAGAAGCGGGTACCGGAGTTCAAGGGGCGGTAATATCCCCCCCGCCGCGGCGGATAGGCCGGTCCCTCTCCCTCACGGGGGAAAGGGGTGACCGAAGCCATGTAGGGGCGATTCGCGAAGCCGATAGTGCAGGTGACACATCCAAACTGGAATGACTGTAGAGAGAATGCGAAGGGAGCGCCTGCAAGCACTTCCTTCAATATCGGTGACTTGTTCTTATTGGCGCTCCTGTCGCCGTGGACGATATTACCACGAGGAGGTTACTATGTATGTTTTAGGCTGGGTGTGGGAACGGCTGAAGGTACCGCCAATGGTGGAGCGCGTAGACCTAGACGCGGAGACATGCGGCGTGAATCTCTCAATCCGCACGTCTCCGCGCTATACGATCCTCACCATAGATGGCCGCGAACTGTTCTTCGAACTCCTGGACTTCTTTCCCAAGGATATAGCGGGCACCATCGATCACGTCGGCTATTCGCTGAAGCACGTCTTCTTTGATGGCGCGAGACTGCGTTTGCAAATCAACCAAAGGGATAGGGGTTGTTGTTGAGATTGGATTCATAAGTTGTGCCTCTACGAAGCGATTCGAATCAATATTTTTTCATGCATTCATGGTGTCAGGT
>JACZRQ010000145.1 GCA_022574655.1 Chloroflexota bacterium | reverse complement strand
TTTACCTGTGCCAGTGGCGGCGGCTGATGCCCACTCTGCGGGCTGAGCCCCCGGCGCGCACTTTCGTGCCCGTTTCGCGGCGTTCGGGACCGCCGCGCAGCTACCCGAGGGCGCATCGCGATGCGCCCCTACAGGCCTGGATGCCAGGGCAACGTCCATGCCGCGATCTTACGCCCGGGGAGGGACAGCGCGGACGGCTCACCGACACGGTGAGCTTGACAGTTGCTGCGCAACTGCTGGCGTAAGGAATCTGGACGGGTTCGCTACCAATAGCTCATGTGTGCTAGGCTGGCGGTGGCGAGGTGCGCGAGGGATCTTCTGAATTATGAACGTCTTCATCAGCTCTGTAGTGAAGGGAATGGAAACCTACCGCGACGCCGTGGCGGAAGGTATTTCGACGTTAGATCACGTGCCAAAGCGCTCGGAGGATTACGGTGCCTCACCAGAGTCATCCCAAACAGTTTGCCTGCAGGGGGTGCGGGATGCTGATTGTGTAGTGCTAATCCTTGGAGACGACTACGGCCGTGTCCAAGAGTCTGGCCTATCCGCCACACATGAAGAGTATCGGGAGGCCCGCGAACGAAAGGATGTCCTGGCGTTCTTGAAGCGAGATGTCTCCCCAGACGGTCGCGAAGAGGCCTTCATAAGAGAAGTCCGAAACTGGGCAACAGGGCAAGCCATAGACGAATTCGGCGACGAATTGGAGCTGAAGGATCTGGTGATCAAGGAACTAGCGAACCTTCAAGTTTCAAGGGCAAAGAGCAAGCTTGATCCTGATGAGCTCATTCGACGCTCTGAAGAGCTGCGCACAGGGGAACTGAGATTGCAGGCTCCGATGGTAGCGCTAGTGGTGGTACCGGGGCCCTGGGAAACGGTGATTCCCCCGACCCTGATGGACAACTCAGGATTTCGGGCGAAGCTGCAGCAATCGCTTTCGTTCGGAGATCAACCGATATTCAACCGACTCGCTGAGACAGCCGAACGCATAGATTCAGAGATGCTCGTTCTCGAGCAGGACGGAGCGCGCTTTGCTGTAGACGAGCGAGGCGCAATGCGTATCGATCAGAAGCTCGTTGACGGAAAGGAACACTTCTTACCGGTGATAGTAGAGGAGCACATCATTTCGGCTATCGAGGCGGCGTTGAGGTTTGCGGGCTGGTTACTAGATGAGGTGGACGAAGTGCGTCGGGTGTCAGATGTAGCGATCGCCGCCGGGCTCGTGAATTGCCGCTCGTACGCATGGAGGACGCTTGCCGAGGATCAGGCGAGTGGCGGTTCGGTCACGATGAGCAACCTAGGTGAAAGTCATTTCATTGAGCCGTCTCGGCATGTAAGCAAGAGGTCTGGACTGCTTCACGATACTGACGCTTTAGTTGAAGACATAGTTGCGCGGCTGCGTAGGGCGGTGAAGAACGGTGGATGACCTGGAGCGCGTCGAAGTTCATCGAGCGCGGTGGCGCAAAGCTCGCCAAGAATGTCACATGGTGGACATCGCATGTGATCAGTTCGCAACTGGTAGATTGCGCCCTTCCTTGGAGGGCGTTCGAGCCCGCCTGCTCGTGCTGCCAGGAGACCCGGAGTTGCACTGCATAGAGTTCGATCAGCCGTTCTGGGACTTGTGGGGAGTCGATCTCATCGATCCACACACGAAGCGTTCGTCCACCTTTGGCAACCAGACGGCGGTGTCGGCAGGTGCTGCTTATTGGTACAAGGGGTACGGAGAGGAATGGGAGCGCTACTCGGCTATTACACATGCGGGGGCGTTTGAAGTCTGTCTCGGGTGGGATGCCTTCTTCGAGAGCAATGATCCACAACACCACGGCGCTGACGTCTTCTGCCTGGTGACTATTGTCGGGAGGACCGCGTTAGGGCTAGCTCATTACGGGAAGATTAGAGAGCGATTCGACCTAAAGGGGCCATGGGAACTTTCATTAGCGCTTCGCGGCACATATGGCTCGCTGCTCGGTGATTTTGGTCAGGGTTGGACGGACGTGAGCAACCCCAGATATCCGGTTCGTAAGAATGTGGACGCCAATGTGCTTTTGCGTCGGGAGATCCAGCACTGGCCGGATGGGGACGGAATCCGGCAACTGGCGTATGAGCTTGGAGATCAGATCGAGAACGCTTGGGGATCCGTCGATCACCGTTATGTTGCGATTGATGGGGACCATACAGGGCGGTTTGACGTTGCGAAGTATCTAAGTCGTGAATGACCTCGAAGCCGTAGAGTTGCGTCGGAAGCGGTGGAGGCGGGCACGGAAGGGCCTGGACGTTTTGGATCCTCGAGAGGAGAGTTTCGGAGGAGGAGGCGTTCCTTCAGTTGCCGGGAAGATGTCTACACGACTCATCATCTTGCCCGAAGATCCCGAGGCCCACGTTATAGATTTCGACGACCAATTCGGAACGTGGTGGAAGGAAGAACCCATAGACCCCCACACGGGTCAGCCGTCTAATTTCGGAAGAGACGAGTGGATGACATCGCAGGCGAGCTATCGGTACATGCGGCGTGGAGAACACGAATGGAAGCGCTACCTAGCGATCAGCCATGCGGGTGGAGTAGAGATGGGACTGGGTAGCCATGAGGCTGTCTACCGGTTGAATCGGAATACTGGGGTAGAAGTCAACGTGTTTCGACTCTTGACAATCGTTGGTCGTGTAGCGACGGTGTTGGAGTATTTCCGTGCCGTGATTGAACGATACGAACTCAGTGGACCTTGGGAAGTGACCCTAGCGCTTGTGGGAACCGAGAACTCTCTCTTGGGAGATTTCGCGTCCGGCTATTCACGCCCAGAGGACCAGTTCGAGGACGAGCTTCGCAGGTGCGGTGAACGTCACTTGCTTATCCGCCGAGAGTTCGAAGTATGGCCGGGGGATCAAGGCGAAGCTCGCGCAGTTGCGTATCGAATTGCTGACCAAGTAGAGGGTGCTTGGGGTTACGCATTGCGTAGGTATTTAATAACGCAAGGCGACAACATAGGAGAGTTCGACGCTGCCAACTACCACTGGAGGTGAGTGGCGAAGCGGCTCCGGTTAACGGCGGGCTGGCTACGTCCAGCCGCCGTGGAGGTATTGCCAGGCGCGGTCGCGATCGCGACGACGCCGGATTCTGGTGGCCATCTGCTGTAAGATGGCCGTGCTGTGGCATCTAGCAGCTTCGTGGTAGCGGTGAGCTCGGCGGCCGGCGGCGGTAAGACGACGCTCGTCATGAAGGCCGGGGAGCTGCTCGGCGCGACGACGCTGTTCTTCGATGACTATCGCGATGCGTCGTCGTACCCGCAGGACTTGAACCTGTGGAAGACGCCCAAGTTCGCGGAAGACCTGGCGGCACTGAAGCGAGGCGAACGCATAGTGTCGCCGGTCGGAGGCGCGACGATATCTCCGACGGAGTTCATCGTGATCGAGGAACCGATGGGCCGCGGGCGAGACGAGATGGCGACGAGCGTCGACTTCGTGGTGCTAATCGATACTCCGCTCGACATCGCTATGGCCCGAAGGTTCCTGAGACTGGCTGATACGAATCCGCTCGCGGATATCGAACAAACCACGAAGGAACAGCTACAAGAGCACGTGGAGGGGCTGCTCGGCTTCGTAACAGGCGAGCTCCGTAACTATCTAGATGGATGGAGGGCTGTGTATATCGCCGTGCAGGAGCAGGTCACGGCAGACTGCGACCTGGTGCTGGATGGCCGCTTGCCGCCCGACGAACTGGCGGAGCAGTTGGTAGAGGCGGTCC
>JACZRQ010000055.1 GCA_022574655.1 Chloroflexota bacterium | reverse complement strand
CTACCGGCCTCGCCTCCGAGTTGCCGCACGAGCGCCTCTCCGCGGCTTCTGGGCATCGATTCGAGACTGCCGGTGAACACGAACGCCTGCCCCACGAGCGGCCCTTCACGCTGCGCCTCTGGCTCCTGCTCCATCTTCACGCCAGCCTTTCGCAGCTTCGTGATGATCCTCTTCTTCGGAGCTTCTCGGAAGTAGGCGCGCACGCTCTCGGCGATCTTCGGACCGATCGCGTCGATCTCCTCTAGTTCCTCCAAAGTCGCAGCAGCAATGGCGTCCAGCGATCCAAAGCGCGAAGCGAGCGTCTGAGCTATCTCCCCACCGACGTGGCGGATGCCTAGTGCTATGAGTAGCCGTGAAAGCGATCGTCTCTTGGACACCTCGATGTTGCGTAGAAGCTTGTTCGCCGACTTCTCGCCCATCCGATCCAGTTCAAGAAGCTGATCGCGGTTGAGCGCGTATATGTCGGCCGGGTCCTCAATCAGGCCCTTCTCCATGAGAATCAGCGTCCACTTTTCGCCCAGCCCATCAATGTCCATCGCACCGCGGCCCACGAAGTGCGTGATCCAGCGAAAGATCTGTGCCGGGCAGGCGATGTTTGTGCAGTAGCTCATCGCCTCACCTTCTGGCCGCTCGATCTCTGTGCGACAGACGGGGCACTTCTTTGGCAGTCTGTACTTCCGTTCCTTGCCGGTTCGCTTACTTACAACTGGTCCGACTACCTGGGGTATGACATCACCGGCGCGTTGCACGATCACGGTATCGCCCTGACGGATGTCCTTACGCCTGATGTCATCCTCGTTGTGTAACGTTGCCTGACTGACGACGACCCCGCCGACGCGAACGGGCTCCAGCTCCGCGAACGGGTTGAGGCTGCCGGTGCGGCCGACGTTTACGCGGATCTTTTTGAGCTTCGTCGTCGCCTGGATTGGTGGGAACTTGTAAGCGATCGCCCACCGCGGCTCACGGCCCACGTAACCCAGCTCTTCCCACAGTGGCTTCTCGTCGATCTTGATTACGAGCCCGTCGATCTCGTAATCAAGATCGTGCCTTCGCTCCTCAATCTGCTTGTAGTACTTCTCGATCGCGCCAAGTGACTTGTAACGCTTGATCTCCGGGTTGATGCGGAAGCCAAGTTCGTTCAGCCACTTTAGAGTTTCCCACTGGCTGGCTGGGCTCGCGCCTTCGACCCAGCCGAGCTGGTAGACGAAAATGTCCAGCCGTCTCTTTGCCGTCTCGCGCGGATCGAGCTGCCTTACGGAGCCGGCAGCCGAGTTACGCGGGTTTGCGAACAACGCCTCGCCCCGCTCGCCCCGCTCCTCATTCAGCACTTCAAACGCTGTCTTGGGCATGTACACTTCCCCGCGGACTTCGAATCGTTTAGGGAAGCGCTTGCCGCGTAGCTGCATCGGGATGCTACGGACCGTTCGCAGGTTATCGGTGATGTTCTCGCCGCGGCGACCGTCACCGCGAGTCGCACCCTGTACGAAGCGGCCGCTTTCGTAGACCAGCGAAACTGCCAGGCCGTCGATCTTTGGTTCGCATACCATCTGGAACTCGGCCGTCGCGGCCAGGTCTGACACACGCTTGTGCCACGCCTCGATCTGCTCGAGGTTGAAGCCGTTGGCCAGCGAGAGGAGCGGCTCACGATGCTCAACTACGTCAAACGCCTCGACTGGCACGTCCGGCACGCGCTGCGTCGGCGAGTCAGGGGTGATCAGCTCCGGGTAGTGAGCTTCGATGTCGCGCAGGCGTTGCATCAGCTCGTCGTACTCGGCGTCGGCGATTTCCGGACCGTCCTTCACGTAATATAGGTAATCGTGGTAATTAATCTGCGAGCGCAGCTCCTCAGCGTGGAGCTTCGCGTCCTGGACTCGGTCGATCCCGCAAGACATCGCGAAGCTAGCGTATTACGACTGCGCGACCATCGCAAAGCATGTCGTAACGTAGGAGTAACATCACTCCGGTTCCATTCGGCCATGATCGCGTTAGACTGATTACACCATGTCGGGTCAGCTCACCGTTCGTGAAGCTACAGAAGCCGATGTCCCGGCCATCCTCGACATCTACAACCACTTCATCCTCAACTCGACCGCCACCTTCGATGTTGATCCACAGACGCTCGAAGAGAGGCTCCATTGGCTCCGCGACGCCAGTGATCCGTACTGCGCCTTCGTCGCCGACAGCGGTGGCGATCTGGCTGGCTTCGGATCGCTCGGGCCGTTCCGCTCGAAGGCCGCCTATCGCTACACAACGGAAAACTCGGTGTACGTACGTCCCGAGCGCCACGGCGAGGGCATCGGTAAGCTCCTGCTCACGAGGACGGTCGAGATAGCAAAGGAAAACGGTTTTCGGGCGATCATCGCACGGATCGCCGGAGACAACCCGGTCAGTGTCCGGCTTCACGAGCGCTGCGGGTTCCAGCTCGTGGGCACGGAGCGGGAAGTCGGCTACAAGTTCGAGCAATGGATCGATGTCGTTGTGATGCAGCTCACACTTGCCGATTAAGGCACCTGATAAAATAGCGCTGTGAAAGTCGTTGTTGTCGATTACGGTGCCGGGAACCTTCACAGCGTTGCGCGCGCGGTCTCACACGCCGGTGTACGGCCGCTGATCACGTCAAGCGGCCGATATCTTGATGACGCCGACGCCCTGATCGTGCCAGGCGTCGGTGCGGCAGCCGATACCATGAAGAACCTGCGCGAGCATGACCTGATCGAGCCGATCAAGGATTATATCGCGTCTGGGCGGCCGTTCTTGGGCGTCTGCATGGGTCAACAGGCTTTGTTCGACGTCAGCGAAGAGGGCGGCCAGCACCAGTGCTTGGGCGTGCTCAAGGGTCGCGTCGTGCGACTACCGGGTGGCCAGAAGGTCCCGCACATGGGCTGGAACCGCGTGTTCATCACGCAAGAGCACCCGATCTTCGAAGGAATCGACGACGGTTCGCACTTCTACTTCGTCCACTCCTACTATCCGAATCCAGACGACCCGGCGGTGGTCATCGGTGAGACAGAGTACGGCGTCCGGTTTCCGTCGGTCGTGGCGAAGGATAACGTCGTTGCCACCCAATTCCATCCTGAGAAGAGCGGTCAGACGGGCTTACGGATGTACGAAAACTTTCTGCGCATCGCCTCCCGAGCGGAGGTGGCCTCATAACGACGATTCAAGATGACGAGGGGTTCGAAGGAATAGAGTTCGAAACGCCTGTCGGCTCGTTCAAGGCGGGCCGGGGTGGAGGGGCTGACGCTGAGTACCAGAGCGCCAAGAGGCGTGTGCGACGAGTCTTCGGGTTCTACCGGCACGTGGCCACGTACGTGACCGTGATTCTCTTGCTACTTGCGATTGATCTGCTCTCGAACGCCGACGACTTCTTCGTTCACTGGGTGGCGTTGGTCTGGGGCATAATCCTGACGATCCACTTCCTGAACGTGTTCGCTTTCGATGCCTTCCTCAGCCGGGATGCGGAACGACGGATGATAGATCGAGAACTGCGAAAACGCAGTCGTAGCGGGCAGTAGATCGAACTTTCTCACGATATATCTCCACTTTTATAGACGTTCCCGGTTAATATTTAGTTACCTACTCTGCGCTCGAATGTCTTGACGATAACGCCCTCTACTCGGAACAACGACGCTACGATAGAATTAGTTGCGGCTATGCAAATCATTCCCGCGATCGACATTAGAGGCGGAAAGTGTGTGCGCTTTGAGCAGGGCGACTACGAGCGCGAGACCGTCTTCGACGACGACCCCGCGTCCGTAGCCGAACGCTGGCAGGCGCAAGGCGCTCGCCGTCTACACGTCGTTGATCTCGACGGCGCGCGTGAGGGCCGGCCGGTGAACGGCGATGTGGTCAACCGAATTCTCGCTGCAGCTTCCGTGCCAGTTCAGGTCGCCGGCGGCGTCAGGGACATCGAGACGGTGCAAGAATACCTCGACGCCGGTGCCGACCGCGTCGTTCTCGGTACAACGGCTATCAAAGACCCAGGGGCCCTGCTCAACATGATCGCCCAGTTCCGCGATCGAATCATCGTGTCAGTCGACGCTCGGGACGGTGTTGTGCGTACCGACGGTTGGACGGAGGGATCGGATGTTGACGCCTTGGACATGGTGCGTGATCTCTCTGAGATCGGCGTTAGGCGAATCGTCTTTACGGACATCTCGGCGGACGGCATGCTGCGCGGCCCGAACTTCGCCGCCATCGCTCAACTTCTCGATGTCGTCTCTGGTCTCATCTCGCCCGTGGCGGTCATCGCCGCCGGCGGGATCTCATCAGTGGATCACGTACGGGAGCTCGCGCGGCTGGGTGTCCATGGAGTGATCGTCGGTCAAGCGCTGTACACGGGGGCGCTTGATCTAGGCGAGGCGCTGAACGCGAGCGTGTCTTAGCGCCTGCTTAGGTAGCGTCACCGTCGATCGCTAAGTATACTGAACAAGCCCCGCAAGAAACGGGGATTCAGGAGGAATTAGTATGCCAGACGCGTCTGATATCGGGATTCCGGACGACATCCGAGATATCGTAAAGGGATCGGTTACCGGGATGCTCCAGTTCGTGGAGTCAGAAATCGTGCCCATGGAGCAGGAGATGGGGTCGTTACTCGTGGACGAGCGGAAGTTCTTCGATGAGAGCGGGCGTGCCGTTGATGAAGTGATGGAGGCTCGGCGCCAGGTGCGGATGAAGTCCGCCAAGGCGGGATTCTATGGGATGTTCGCGCCGGAGAGCGTCGGAGGCGGTGGCATCGGTATTCGCACGATGCTCTTCGTTGAAGAGGCGCTCTACCGGAAGTTTGGGCCGGGACGTCCTCTCATCACTTGGGCGAAAGGCTTCTTGAGCCAGCCGGTGCTCGCCTCGTTCGTCGACGGTCCTTCGCACATGCTTGTCGGAATCACGGAGTCCGTTCGCAAGGAATTCATTCCGCAGATCGCCAACGGCGACAAGACGGTCTGCTTCGCGTTGAGCGAGGCCGACGCCGGCTCCGACGTTTGGGCCATCAAGACGAAGGCCAAGCGGGATGGTGACGACTGGGTCATCAACGGCAGCAAGCAGTGGATCACGAACAGCCCCTACGCGGACTACCCGATCGTCTTCGCAGTGACGGACGAGGATGCGGTCAAGGAACGAAAGGGTGGCATCAGCGCCTTCCTCGTGGAGGCATCGGATCCCGGATATAGCGTTGACAGTGTCCTCCCAGTAATGGGCCACTTGGGTGGTGACTGTGGATCGATGGTGCTTGAGAATGTACGCGTGCCAGCGGACCGCGTCGTTGGTGAGCTGGGACAGGGCTTCCGCACGGCCATGTTCGGTATCTCCGAGGGTAGGATCTCCATTGCCGCCAACATGGTTGGGATGGCGGAGTTCGCCCTCGACCGCTCCTTGGAGTACTCGCAGCAGCGAATGAGCTTTGGGAAGCCCATTTCAGACTACCAGGCGATCCAGTTCATGCTCGCCGACATGGCGATCGATATCTACACGATGAAGTACATGGTGCTCCAGACTTCGACACTCATCGAGGCCTTTCCGAAAACAGGTCGTCTGCCAGTCAAGGAGATATCGATCGCGAAGGTCTACGCCGTCGAGCGGACGCAGGACATCTACGACAAGGCGATCCAGGTCCACGGCGGAATGGGTTTGAGCAACGAGCTACCCTTGAACGAGGGCTTCCGCATCTGCCGAACGCTTCGCATCCCGGACGGCACGGGCGAGATCCAGCGCCGGACGATCGCCCGCCAGATGTTGCGCGGCGACACAGCTTTCTAACAACGCGTGTCCGCCGACATTATCGCGGCGGCCGTGGTGATCGCGTTCCTAGCTGCGTTGTGCATGTCGACCACCGGGTTCGGCTTCGCGCTGACTATGACGCCGTTGCTCACGTTGGCGTGGGACGTCAAGCCGGCCATAGCCACCAGTGTGATGCTGTCGCTCATGACGCAATGGCCCCTTATCGTCGAGGTGCGTTCCCATGTAGTTCCTTCTCGTGTGGTCGTGCTTCTCGCAGGCTTCCTCTTGGGACTGCCGGTGGGGTTGGTGATCTTCGACAGATTGGACAGCGACTCCTTGAAACTGTTCGTGGCAGGTACCGTGGCAGTCGCAAGTCTCGCCCTCTTCGCGTCTCCCGCGCTTCAGATCAGCGATCGTGCGGCCCGTCCCCTCGCCCTGATAGCGGGCGTGTTTAGCGGTACGATCGGCTCCAGCACAAGCATGAATGGGCCTCCCGTGGTGCTCTACCTGCTCGGCCGACACCCGGACATCGAGGCCTTCAGGGCGACGATCCTGTCCTTCTTCCTGCCGACGGCAATAGTCATGGTAATCGCCTTCGCGATTCTCGGTCGGATCGACGAAGACGTTCTCATCACAGGCGCGGCCTGCCTTCCGGCCATGGTGCTGGGGATTCTATCGGGAATATGGCTGAGACGACGGCTCGACCCGGACCGCTTCCGCCACCTTGCCCTTGCGGTTCTGGTCGTCAGCAGCGCTGGCATCCTCATTTCCGTGGTCGCGTGAAGCCGGATGGTTTCGCGTGTCGCCGCGAGGCTTTAGGATGAAACCGAGGTGCTGACAAAGCGTGTAATTCCCTGCTTCGACGTGGCGGATGGAAGAGTCGTTAAGGGGATCCGATTCCTTAATCTGCGGGACGCCGGTGATCCGGTGGAGATGGCGCGCGTCTACGATAAGGAGGGTGCCGACGAGCTCGTCTTCCTCGACATAAAGGCGTCACCGGACAAACGCGACACCGCAATCGATATGGTGAAAAAGATCGCGGACCAGGTGTTCATTCCCTTTACCGTCGGCGGCGGCATCCGAGGCCCCGAGGACGTAAGGCAAATGCTTGAGTCGGGCGCCGACAAAGTAGCGATCAACACGGCAGCCGTCGAAAATCCGGAGGTCGTCGAGGAATCCGCCCACCGCTTCGGCTCGCAGTGTATAGTCGTCGCGATCGACGCCAAGCGCACGAAGGATGGCCGATATCAGGTGCACACCTATGGTGGTGTTGGTGGCGGGCGGAACGTCGAACTCGACGCTATCGAATGGGCGATTCGATGTGTCGAACTCGGCGCGGGTGAGCTGCTGATCACCGGGATGGACGCTGATGGCACCGAAGACGGATACGAGTTGCCTCTCATAAAGGCCATCTCTGAAGCAGTGACGGTGCCCGTCATCGCCTCTGGTGGCGCCGGTGGTCCGGAGCACATGTACGACGCGATTGAAAAAGGGAAGGCAGATGCGGTTCTGGCGGCGAGCATCTTCCATTTCGGAACTCACCGCATTCAGGACGTCAAAGAGTACCTCGCTCGCCGAGGAGTGCCCATTCGTTTGTAGATTCGGAGCCCGATATGCCAATGAAGTTCGACGACAAGGGCCTTATACCTGCCATCGTGCAAGACGCTGGCGACGGCGAGATCCTGATGTTCGCTTGGATGAACGAGGAGTCGCTGCAACGCACTCGCGACTCGCACCAGGCGTGGTTCTGGAGCCGAAGCAGGCAGGAGCTGTGGCACAAAGGAGCCACGTCAGGCGACTTTCTCGACGTGACCGAGATTCGCTACGATTGTGATGCCGACGTGCTACTCGTGAAGGCGAACCCACGCGGCGCCGCCTGTCACACGGGTGCTCACTCCTGCTTCTACCGTGAGTTGAAAACGGGCGATCGCATCGAAGACATCGTTAAAGAATAGGCGTGTCGTACGGGAACGCTAGCTCGCACCTGGCGCGGCTTCCGCGCTCGGCTCCGCACTCGCTCGCGAGACAGACGCGGGATCGATGCCCTCCGCTTCCAGCACTTCCCTGAGCGCGGCGACCGCGACTTCCACCTGTGCGTCGTCCGGCTGCCGCGTCGTTAGCACCTGCAGTGCCAGATTCGGCCACATCAGCACCTTCGTGATCGGGTTCGACTCAAACGCCCCGCCGAGCCGGATGCCTTCGTACGCCACTGCCGCGATCACGGGGATCAGCACTATGCGCGACACGACGCGGATCCACAGGTCCGGATTGCCCACCGCAGCGAAGACGAGGATGCTGACTACCACGATCGTGAGAATGAAGCTCGTCCCGCAGCGCACGTGAGCCGGTGAGTACTTCTGGATCGCCGCAGGCTCTAGCAGGTCACCGTGCTCAAGAGCGTGGATCGTCTTGTGTTCCGCGCCATGGTAGGCATACACGCGGCGAATGTCTGGTAGCAGCCCAATGCCGCCCACGTATGCAACGACTACTCCGAGTCTGATCAGACCTTCCACCAGGATCACGAGCAAGTGGCTTTCGATTACTCCCTCAAGCCAGTTGGCAAGAAAGAGTGGGCCCGCGAAGAAGATGACCGCGACGATACTCAGTGAGAAGATCGCCATCAGCCACATCGTTGACGAGCTAATCTCTTCCTCTTCCCCGAGCGCGACGTTGGACGAGAAATTGAGGGCGCGGATTCCGAGCGCCAGCGTCTCCCAGAGAATGATGACACCGCGAACGAACGGGATGCGGCGGACCGGGCTCGAGTAGGCGCCGCCCAGCTCCTCATGCTTGGTCACGATGTCGCCGTCTGGGTTGCGGCAGGCGACGGCAAAGCTCTTAGGCCCACGGATCATGACTCCCTCGATGACCGCTTGGCCTCCGTAGTACACGCGATTCTCAGCCATGTCGCTAGTCTAAACTTTCTCTTTGCGGAGAACGTCCTTCGGAATCCGATTCAAGTACGCTGAATACCGTTGGTCGGTCGGACCGCCGTGCCCCGGTGGTGCCGACGACGTCGTACCACGTGGCAAGTGCTTCCCAGCCGGAACGTTCAGCGGTCACCTACGGTTCTGCCGATCAACCGATGCCATAGCAAAAAAACGGGCCGGAGGGACATCTGGCCCGTATCCGTTCGGAGTTTGTCAACTACTTCATGCCGTAGCGGCGTTTGAACCGCTCGACGCGGCCGGCCGTGTCCACGAGGCGATGCTCGCCTGTGAAGAACGGATGACATGCGCTGCAGACCTCGACGCGCAGCTCCGGTTGCGTGGCACGAGTCTCCCATTCGACGCCACACGAACAGTGGACGATGGCGTCCACGTACTCCGGGTGTATATCTGCCTTCATGATTGCTCCACTGGTATTACGCTTACTTTCTTGCGGCCGTACTTGTTATACGGCGAGAACTTTACCTGGCCTTCCATCATCGCGAAGATCGTGTGGTCGCGCCCCATGCCGACATTTACGCCGGGGTGAATCTTGGTTCCACGCTGTCTGACGATGATCGTGCCCGTGAGGACGTGCTGGCCATCGTATCGCTTGACGCCGAGCCGCCTGCCAGCAGAGTCGCGGCCATTCTTCGCGCTTCCACCGCTTTTCTTATGTGCCATTCCTTATCAGCTCCCCTGATCCTCGGTCGACTTTTCTTCTTCGGCGTCCTCTTTGGGCTCGGCCCTGCTGGCGCGGCGCTTGACGGGCTTTTTCGGCTCTACCGAAGCTTCCGCGCCGCTGGTCGCCTCTTTTGTCCTCTTCCGGGTAGCTCGCTTCGGTTTCCCCGCGGTTTCGGCCGGTGGCTCCGATGCCGGTGCCTCGACTGATGCCTCGATCTCGGTGGCCTTCTTGCGGGTGGTCTTTCGGGGTGCTCGTTTTGGTTTCTCCTTGGTTTCGGCCGGGGCGTCGGTCGGGGCCTCGATCTGGGTCTCGGCGGCCACCTCGGCGGCCTTCGCCGTCTTGTCCTTTAGGGCGCGTTTCGCCTTTGGTTTCGTGGCCCCTTCTCCGACCTCCACGCCATTCTGGAGAATTCGACCTATCGCCAAGCGAGTGTACTGCGTGCGGTGTCCCATACGCCTGCGATAGCGGGTCTTGTTTTTGTACTTGAAGATTCGCAGTTTGGGGCCCTTGCCGTGCTCAATGATCTCGGCTTCGACAACTGCACCGTCCACGACAGGCATACCTACGCTGACGTCGCCTTTGTTAGCGATTAGCAGGACATCTTTTAGCTCAACTGTTGAGCCAACGCCTCCCTCCATGAGATCGACGTCAAGCAGCTGATCGCGTTCGACGCGATACTGCTTGCCCCCAGCGCGGATTACTGCGTAGATGTCGATCCTCCTCGAATGACTGTGGTGCGGGACCACATTGAGCTACATTAGGCCCAAAAGATGATTCTAACGGCGTGTGCTTACCTGTGTCCAGATTGGAGTAATAGAGTTGCGGGCGCTACGAGGCCGGATCGATGTTCGTCGGCGTATCCCAGGCTAACCCCGGCTTCGGTGGGGACACCGGCGGCGTCTCACCGCCCTGCTCGGATGTGGCCTCATCGTCCTTGTCATCGGGTTCCGGTGCTCGCTCGTGCACGACCTCGCCCTTCAGCACCTTCGTTAGCTCGTCGCCCTCAAGCATCTCCTGCTCAAGCAGGGCCGCGACGACGGAGTCGAGCCTGCTGCGGTGCTCCGTAAGGAGACTTTTAGCGGCCTGATACGCCTTATCGATGATCTGCCGGACCTCCTCGTCGATCTCCTCCGCGACCTTCTCGCTGTAGTCTCGCTGCTCGGAGATCTCGCGGCCCAGGAATACCATCTCCTCTTTCCGTCCGAACGTTCGCGGTCCCAGCTTCTCGCTCATGCCCCAGCGGGTCACCATCTGGCGAGCCAGTGAAGTTGCTTTCTGCAGGTCATCCTGCGGGCCGGTTGTTGCTTCGCCGAAGACGATCTCTTCCGCGACGAGGCCGCCGTGCATGGAGGCTAGCATGTCTTGGAGCTGCGTTCGTGCGAGGAGGTTGCGGTCCTCCTCTGGAATGAACCGGGTGAAACCGCCGGCACTACCTCGCGAAATGATACTAACTTTGTACGGTGGGTCGGCGGCGGGGAGCATGAAACCGACAAGCGCGTGACCGGCCTCGTGGTAAGCGATGATCTCTCGTTCCCTTTTACTGATGACGCGGCTCTTCCGCTCGGGTCCTGCGATGACGCGGTCCACGGCTTCATCGAACTCGGGCATCCCGATCTTCTTCTTGCCACGTCGCGCCGCAAGAATCGCCGCCTCGTTCACGAGGTTTGCCAGATCCGCGCCCGTGAATCCGGGCGTTTGCTTTGCCAGCGTTTTGATCTCTACGTCAGTGCCGAGCGGTTTGCCCTTGGAATGGATTTCAAGGATCGCCGTCCGCCCCTTCATATCCGGAAGATCCAGGACGACCTGGCGGTCGAATCGTCCCGGTCTCAGAAGTGCCGGGTCCAGGATGTCCGGCCGGTTCGTGGCTGCGACAACGATCACATTAGTGTTCGTGTCGAACCCATCCATCTCCACAAGGATCTGGTTCAACGTTTGCTCGCGCTCATCGTGGCTACCACCAAGGCCGGCGCCGCGGTGTCGGCCGACAGCATCGATCTCGTCCACGAAGATGATGCAGGGTGAATTGCGCTTGGCTTGCTCGAACAGGTCTCGCACGCGAGAAGCGCCGACGCCCACGAACATCTCGACGAACTCCGAGCCGCTGATCGAGAAGAACGGTACACCCGCCTCTCCAGCAACGGCCTTGGCGAGTAGCGTTTTCCCGGTACCGGGCGGCCCGACCAGGAGCACGCCCTTCGGTATGCGTGCGCCAAGCGCTGCGAACTTCTCCGGGTATTTCAAGAACTCAACGATCTCTTTCAGTTCTTCTTTCGGTTCCTCGATCCCAGCGACATCCAGGAACGTGATCGAGGATCTGGTGCCGGTGAACATCTTCGCCTTGCTCTTGCCGAAGCTCATCGCTTGATTGTTGGAGCCCTGCGCCTGGCGCAAGAAGAAGAACAGGATGGCGACGATGAAAATGATCGGCAGGAAGCTGAGGAAGAGTCCTAGGTATCTGCTCCAAGAACTCGGTTCTTTGATCTCTATATCGGGATAGTTGGCCGACCCGGGATCGACGCCGTTGTCCTGCAGTACCTGGCGAACATTGTCCCCTTTTTCGATCTTCGTCTCGTAATTGATGGCGTCGTTCCGAAGGTTGAAGTCGAGATCCTGATCATCCACGCCGACCGTCTCGACATTGCCCGCCTGGGCTTCGGTGATGAAGAAGTCGAGCGTCGTCTCCTGCTTGGCGCTGCCGCCGCTCGACAGAATCGTAAACACGATCGCTACGATAGCGACAAGAATAAGGAGGTAAATAAAGCTGTTTCTTAACCAGCGTCCGTACATGAAACCGCGATTCTCTCGGAATGGGTTGGGGCGGCCTGCCAGCCAGCCCGTAATCTGGTTCGATTATAGCACAGCACTCGCCACTTCCCCCTGTCTAAACTATGGGACGAGAACCCCCTCCAATCGGTTACAGCGACTGTCAATCGGATTCTGATGCCAGTACGCCTGATTGCGCCCAATTTTCTTGCGAGATGTCCTCGAAGACCACTATCGTCGCTTCTGGTGTCGTGTGGGCGATGTTGACCATTGCGTCAGTAATGACACGAGCCAGTTCCTTTTTCTGGGCCGTTGTCCGGCCGGTCCACATTTCGACTCGAACGATGGGCATGATCCCTCCTCCCGTGTATACGCATCGAAAGGGTGCGTGGATTACGACTCCACCCTAGTGTCCAGCGGCTGTACTTGTCAACAAATGCTTAATCATATAGATGAATTGACATTACGCGACCGAAGGGTCTAGCATGTGCCAGCGCTATGAGCAGCAGGCCGACCCTCAAGTTCGAGCGATCTCATTGGCGCCTCGGGACGCAGCTAGTTGCAGGCGTCGATGAAGTTGGCCGTGGCCCGTTGGCTGGCCCCGTCGCCGCCGGAGCCGTCGTCCTGCCACCCAACGTTCGCGCATCGGGCTGCTTTCGCTGGCTTTCGCGCGTTAACGATAGCAAAGTGCTCACGAGATCAGCCCGTGAGGAGCTGGCGGGATACATCTGGGACCACTCACTCTCGGCCGCCGTATCGTTTGTCCGTGTCGATGATATCGACCGCATTGGCATAGCGGAGGCTTCGCGCCAGGCCATGCTGGCTGCGATAGGTGACCTCCAGCATCATCCCGAACACCTCCTCATCGACGGCTTCGGACTCAAAGCCTGTTCGCTTCCGCAGACTGGGATCATCGACGGCGACGCTCTTTCCGTCTCGATCGCCTGCGCTTCCATCATCGCTAAGGTCTCTCGTGATCGAGTGATGCGTGAGCAGGACGATCGTTTCCCTGCCTACGGGTTTGCCAGCAACAAGGGATATGGAACCGCCGCACACATGCGAGCGATTCGTTCCGAAGGACCGTGCGACCTGCATCGGAGGTCGTTCTCTCCGGTGCGGGAGATGGTGACCCATCTGCTTCTTATATAATTCCGTCACACACGCACTGAAATGGAGGAACGCCCCAATGCCCGAAGTTAATTCTGTTTCCGGCCCGCTCAACACTTCCGGCCTCGGCTTCACGCTCATGCACGAACACATCCTGGTTCAGTCGCCGGGGGTCAAAGAGAACTTCCCGATATTCGACCGTCAGGCTGAGATCGACAAGGCGGTTCAAAGGTTGAATGACGTACAGGCCAGAGGCGTCAGTACGCTCGTAGATCTTACTGTTGCCAACTGGCGGGACATCCCCTTCGTCAAGGAGGTTGTCGCTCAGAGCGGCGTGCAAGTCGTTGTCGCTACCGGTCTCTACTGGGAGGTCCCGCACTTCTTCCGCGCTCAAAGCGGTCGTAGCGTCGACTTCATCGCCGACCTGTTCGTCAGAGACATCACGGACGGCATCATGGATACGGGCGTCAAAGCGGGCATTATCAAGTGCGCCACCGACGAGCCTGGCGTGACGGAGGATGTCGAACGCCTTCTCAGGGCCTCGGCGAAGGCTCACCGCGCCACTGGCGTGCCAATCTCTACGCACACCCATGCCGCCAGCGAAGTCGGCCTCAAGCAACAGGACATCTTCGAGGATGAGGGTGTAGACCTAAGCCGCTGCGTGATCGGCCACAGCGGCGACTCGACCGACGTCGTCTACCTTAAGAAACTTATGGATCGTGGCAGCTTCATCGGCATGGATCGTTTCGGCATCGATCTCTTTCTAACGACAGATAAACGCGTCGAGACTGTCGTCAAGCTCTGCGATGAGGGCTACGCCGAAAAGATGGTGCTCTCGCACGATGCCGGTTGCTACTTCGACTGGGTCGACGCGGAGCTGCGGCCCAAGGTTCTCCCGAACTGGCACTTCAACCACATTCCGGACGACGTCATTCCGGCACTCAAAGAGGGTGGCGTCAGCGACGAACAGATCACGGCAATGACCGTCGACAACCCGCGCCGCATCTTTGAAGCACAGGGCTCGTACTAGCCGATGTCAGACCAGCGCCGTGTGCTGGGCGCGTTAGGCGAGCGTCTGGCGGAACAACATCTGCTCGCCAAGGGCTATCGCATCCGTGAGCGCAACTTCAGGATCCGCGAAGGCGAGATCGATCTTATCGCTGAGATCGGTGGCACGCTCGTGTTTGTCGAGGTGCGGGCGCGTAAGGGCGCTCGCATGGGAACCGCGATCGAATCACTAACCCCGGCCAAACAACGTCGTCTGGTCGCTCTGGCAGAGGCTTACGGGCAGGTACGTGAGAATCTGCCGGAAGACCAGCGGATCGACGTGATAGCGCTCGACCTATCGGCGGAGGGGGAGCTGCTATCCGTCCAGCACATCGAAGGAGCTGTCTGGGCGGAGTGAGCGGTTGGGAAGCTGCTAGTCGTCGCTGAATGCGGGTTCTGGTGACGGCGTCGGTCGCGCAGCGCGGGCACGGGCGGCGCCGTTGTTTGACATCGTGCCTTTGATGTAGCCCTTGGCTATCGCCTTCAGGAAAGCGGGCTTGTCATCATCGACGAGTGAACACCGGAACGCGCACCCAACGGAACATCCTTCTTCGCAGCCCTTTTGGGTGCTAGCCTGCTCGTCGAGGTCTGCCTTCGTGTACTCGACGATCGGTTTCGCGAGCCGACCTAACTGCGAGGCGCAGAGCTGTACGTCGCCATGCTCGTCCACGTACAAGTAGCGGGCGCCTGCGCGGCACGTCCATTCCGGTCGTTCGCCCTTTAGAAGCTTCTTGCCGTACTCGTAGTCAAGATACGTAAACGGCTGCGCATTCTCGTAGAAGTGCTCGTAGAGTTCGAGGTACTCCTCACCGCCGATCGTGATGTAGCCCTTCGCGTTGTGGATGAGGTTCAGAGACATCCTAAATCCGAACGACTTGATCTCGTCGATTAGCTCTACGAAGTCATCCTTGGACGACTCGCAGAGAACGGCTGTCACATGGACGTCAAAGCGGGCAAGTCTATGCAGCCGTTCGAGCCTGGTGCGCAGCGAGCGCAGCGACTTCTGTATGTAGCGTGTCTTGTCCGCGTTCAGGGTGTCGACGCTTATCGTCAGGTTGTTGAGCCCAGCCCGATTCAACTCCTCGATAGTACCGTTTCGAAGAAGGAACCCATTCGTGACAAGGCTGACGTTTGACTCCCGTCCTGAGTAAGCGACGATCTCGGCCACGTCTGGATGCATAAGGGGTTCGCCGCCCAGAAGCGTGATGTTAGCGGAGCCTAGCCGGTGCAGGGCATCAATCCGCAGCTTCAGATCTTCCAGGGGCACTGGGTCCGAGAAGTTGTCGTACTCGGAGCAATAACCGCAGCTAAGGTTGCATCGCCGCGTCACGATGAGCTGTGCGTCCATCGGGGCGTTGCTGAACAAGGTGCGTGGAACCGCTTTGAGGAGGTGCTTAACCTGCATTAGTAGTCCCTCGTCTGGCAGCGGAACGCTGAGGAGTCTGACAGCGGATTACGCTGCCTTTGGCGTGGGTACTAGCGAGTTCGTCGCGCGGGCTCCGGGCGGGATGCCGACAAGCCAGTATACCCAGCCCACCCAGCCTTTCTCGCGTACGGCATCGTTCTCGGGCGAGAGCTTTCGCATCACCAGCCAGCGGGCGCCGGCGGCGATGGCGATCGCCGCGGTGATCACTGGCAGCGCGGCGATACCGTCGATGATGTAGTGATTCGCAGTCAAGACGATGTCCGCCATCATCGCCATTGGCATCAGTAGAGCGAAGGCACGTATGAAAATGTTCTTGGTGGCTAGCCAGACCGCTAGGCCAACGAGTAGGTTCCAGCCGATGTGCATGCTCGGGAACGCGGCGTACTCGTTCACGAACCAGCTTGGCGTCAGTGGCCTGCTCTCCTGATACTGATTTACCACCGTGTCGACGAAGCCGAAACCGAGAGATTCCGGTAGCAGCCGGGGCGGCGCCGTCGGGAAGTTGACGTAGAAAATGAGTGCGATTGCGCCCGAAATAAGGAACGCGTTGCGCATGAACAGGTACTGGGGTCGGTGCCAGAAATACAGCCACACGGCCAAGACACCGATGACCGGCAAATGTCCAAACAGGTAGAAGTTATTGAGAACCTTTACCAGCCAATCGTAAGGAAGGATCCAGCTCTGCATCTCGACTTCCCAGAAGACGCCGAGGCTTCGTTCGATAGAAATCAGGTTGATGCCCCGTTGTACCGCCTCGTCTACCTGTGTTTGAGTGATTCCGCGTACGAGGTAGTAGATCGGAAGCGCTGACACGAGAAGGATGATCTCTGCGGCGTCTCTTCTGCCGGGGCGCCAGGAGAACAGTACGCCGAGATTTGCGCGTAGGCCTTTCGCAGCACGTAGTGCCAGTGATCTAGGGGAGAGGCGTGATGCTTCGTCGGCGAGAGTCGGATTAGTACTCATGCTTGGCCCACAGCAAACTCAGGGCGAGAATTCCAGAATGCATGCTCTTCCGGACAGATTACCACAAGTATTTCGCCTTATCCAGCTTGCGCGCGGCGCTTACAATACCATCTGGAATGGCAAAAGTCTCGCCCCTCAAAGTGCGGGTGTTTAACGCCTGCCGCCTGCGTTTCCGCTATCAGTACGTTGACCGAATTCGCTCCCGACTGCGCATCGCAGACACCGCCGGCAGCCTCGTTCATCGCGTGCTCTGCGATATCTACTCCAAGGTTCCGAGGAACGAGCGCACGCGCGACCGGCTGCTTCAGATCTTCGACGAAACCTGGGAAGCCCTGTCTCCGCGATACCTCCGTATGGAGGGCGTGGCCGAGCTTCGTGTGAGTTCCGCGAAAGAGCTAGAGCACTTCGCGGAGCAGCACGAGCTGCGGGCCGAACCGCTCATGGTCGAGCCCTACTTTCAGGTGGATCTGACGCCTGACGTCACGCTCTTCGGCCGCGTGGACCGGATAGACGAACTTTCCGGCGGATCGCTGAAGATCATCGACTATAAGACGGGCTCCGCGCCAGAGGAAATCGACCCCAGTCAGTTACACCTCTACGCTATAATGATCGAGTCAGAACTCGGGCGCTTGGTGTCTGAAATTTCCTTCTGGTTCCTCGGCGACGGCGGTGTCTGGACGACGGATTTCACCGACGATGACAGAGAAAAGACCAGAGCAGACCTCTTCGCGGCAGTGGAGGCGATGGTGACGACGCGAAAGTTCCCGCCGACGATCGCACCGCAATGCGGTCACTGCCCGTACCTCCACG
>JACZRQ010000054.1 GCA_022574655.1 Chloroflexota bacterium | reverse complement strand
AACCAGACCGGTCGCCCTCAGCTCTCGCAGCAGCAGCAGCAAGCCATCCATCGGGCGGCAAGTGAGCTTGTCGCGGCGGCGGTGATGGGCTATCGGGCAGAGCCGAGTGATGCGACGCTGGCTGGCGCAGCCAACCAGACGGTACTGGGTTGCTTTCTCACGATCAAGCGAAGTGGACGGCTCCGCGGCTGTTGTGGCTTTATCGGGCGTCAAGCCGCCTTGCGGGCGGCCTTGGCCGAGTCCGCCGTGGCCTCCGCCACACGCGACGCACGCCTGCCAAGCATTTCACCGACCGAGTTGGAACACCTCGATTTGAAGGTCTGCCTGCTTCACACACTTCGGCCTGTCACCGCGAGAGGCAGGGAACGCATCGAGGCGGTTACCGTTGGTCGTCACGGTTTGCAGATAGTTCGCGGTTCGTTCCGCGGGTTGCTATTGCCCTCCGTGGCCACGGAAAGCGGCTTGGACGCGGAACGGTTTCTTCAGCAGGTATGCCTCAAGGCGGGCCTGCCACCGTCGGCGTGGATCGAGGACGACAGCCAGCAGCGCTGGGGTAGCCCAGCGGCGGGTGGTTTGCAGAATCGAAGGCCAGCGGGGTTGCGTCAGTCGTTCGGGCGGCTTCCCCAACTGCGAGGCCAACTTGCCCACCGTGTAGCCCGCCAGAACGATCATCGGTAGTGTCGTGTGTACGCTCAACCAAGGGAACTTCTCGCCGAAGAACGAGTACGCGACGATCGCTGATGCGGTCCAGAACACGAGGAACCGCTCGAACATCGACCCTCTCACGGCGAAGAATGTCGTCACTGCGGCGAACGGGAGCGCGGCGACGGCTATCGCTTCGACGAGCCCACCCGGCTCAAAGCTATCGGCCCCGAAAAACGCCAGCAGAAGCAGCACAGATGTGGCCGTGAGCGCCCATGACGTAAGGCCTCCCCGAAGCGTGTAGTACAGCAGCGCCGGACCAGCGATGACAAGCGCTAACATTTCGTATGCGGGGAGCAGCATCAGGTAGTAGAAATCTGGTTGTCCGGCGCGACGGGCGTCGTGTTGTCCCAGCCAGTAATCGAGGGACTCCCAGATGCCGCTTCCGAACCCGGCCATGTCTGTGAACAGGGCCGTGAAAAGGACCGTGTACGGCACGTAGAAAAGTAGCGCTGCAGCCAGCCAGACGCGTGGGTTCCAGCGCAACCCGACGATGGCGCTGGCAGCCAGGAGCGCGATCACCGTTGGGAACCCCAGCAGCCGGTGGTTCGCTGCCGTTTCAATCGATACACCTGCCGCCTCAAACGGTATCTCGATTGCGGCGGCGAACTGGGGACCCGAAAGCGTTCCGACAACGAGCAAGAGATCCATCGCGGGCAGGCGTTCGGCCAGACCGAGTCGCTCCCGGATGCCGCCGATGAACGGCCAAAGCGCGGTGATAAGCCACGCGAAGGGCACGTAGGCGAGCGTGTAGAACGGCCGCAGGCGTTCCGGCTCGCCGTGGTGGTGTTGGGTTTGGTGCGCTAGATCGGACGCAACCCAGAGGTTCAGAAAGAGAAGAAGCGTTCCGACGATGATGAACGTGTTCTCTTTAACGGCGAAGCTCAGCGCGAGTGTGCCTGCGATTACGTACAGGAAGCGGTGCTGCCGTTCGCTCACGAATCGCCAAATCGCGACGATAAGCACTAGCGTGAAAAAGGCGATCCAGATGTCGTTCCGCGCGAACCGGCTGAAGTACAGAAGCGTCGGCGAAAACGCCAGCAACGCGGCCGTCGCTAGAGCCCCTGTCCTGCCCAACCGCGACCGGAAGAGCAGCGGGACCACGACGAGTCCGGTGCCGATGAGCGCGGGGAGGATGCGGGCTGAGACGTCGCTCGGGCCGCCGGAGACGAAGTAGGCGAACGCCGTTCCGAAGATCTGCAGCGGTCCGTGCAAGAGCGGCGTGTGCTCGTAGCCGCTGCCTGTGAACAGATCGTTCGCGTACACGGCGTGCAGGGCTTCGTCGTGGTGGAGCGCGCGCGATCCGAGATCCCACAGGCGCAGTCCGAGGGCCGAAATCAGCACAACAGCGTATGCCGCGACCTCCCACGTCACGGATATCCGCGACGAAAGGCCGACGGACCGATCGGCGGCCGCGCCTCGCCCCCCTGTAATGGACGTATCTGCCTCGGTCATTGGTTTCGGAATGTACGGTCGCGGCTCATATCGTCAGCACGTAGATTTGGACGGCAATCGTGGTCATATCACCGTACGGTTTGCGGAACAACATCCAGTCCCACATGTTCAATGGTTTCAGAATCTCCTGCGGAGACCACTCTTCCGCAATCAACCACTCGCCGGCCACAGTCACGAATCCGTCCGGTGCTTCGCTCGCTAGCCCGACGAAGATCGAGGCTTCGTCCAGCGACCCACCGAACACATAAGGGGTATCTCGCAGCGCCCATTCGAGCTCGTCGCGCAGCGACGCTTCGATGATCACGGGCCCGTCGCGGTCTTCAGCTAGGACGGCGAGCGTGTCGATGAACGGTTCGCGGCTTTCAAGCAGGGTTTTGTCTCGGGCGAACTCAGAGCCGCCTTCGAACGCCACCGCGAGCGCGGAGTGAGAGGTGAACGTGACGCCGAGGATTGCCACGACAGTCACTAGAGCGATCGCTCCGTCTCGCGTCCGAGCAAGGATCGGAGCGGCGACGAGTGTGACCGCGAGCGCTGCGAAGACGCCGATCAGCACCCTCTGGAAGACCGAGGCGTTGCCGGCCGCCCACTCGGTCGTAATTAAGGCGGCACATGCGGTGAACAGCAAGGCCAAGGCTGGAATTGGCCAGCGTCGCATTCCCGTTGACCAGTCGAACGTCCGTAACAGGCGTTCTCCCAGCACGCCGCCGAGCAGCGCCAGTGGCACCAGGAGGATCAGTAGTTGGCCGGCCTCTCGCTGGGTTGTAAGTGCGATGATTGTTGCGGAGAGCGCGACCCACACCAGCAGCAGCCGCTCCAGCGGCGTAAGAGAGTTCAGACCTAACCCGCGGATACGCGTCGCGAGAACCGCGATGCCGCCGACCCCGGCCAGCAACACGGGCCAGTCGTAGCCGAGGAGCAGCGCCATGAGAAACTCTGGAGCGCGGCTGTCGCGGGGCGTCTCGAACATCTCGCTCCAGAGGGTAAGGCCGGGTAGTCCTAGCTTGTCGGTCGTCGTCCCGAAATGGGTGAGGCCGAGCTGGATCACTGCCGCGGCTATGATGACGACGATCGCCCACTGCAGGGGGCTACGTCTGAAGCTTTGCCAGGCGTTCTTGATTTCGCTGTTTCTCGTCAGCAGACCTTCGGCCCCAACGAACATCGCCAGCGCCAACACACCGCTGACCGCGACGGCATCGGTCAGGGTGGCCAACCCGGCGAACAGAGCGAATGAGAAGAGCGGGACGGGGCCAGGGTCTCTCAGGTAGGCCAGCAAAGAAAAAGCCGCCAGGACGGTCACCGTCGCGCCGATCGCGAACGGCTCTGCGGACCGTGACGAGAGCACGAATAGCGGCGACAGGGCGATCAGCGCCGCGCCGATGAGGGCGCCGCTCTTGCCGGTGAACGGTCGTGCGAACCAGAGAACTGCCACTAGCAACGAGCCCCCGACCGCGGACGGAAGGCGTGCCAGCGCCTCACTCTCGCCGAAGATGTCGAACAGGTACGAAGTGATCGAGGCGCTGAAGTCCCCCGTCCACGTCTCTGGTGTGGCGCCGTTCGAGACGGCAAGTGCGTCGATCGCACGCTCTGCCTCCGAGACTGTTAGCTCTGCGCCACCAAGCGCCGCAAGGCGTATCGCTATCGCCCCAGCGATCATCGCCATCCAGACGATGGTTTCGACGCTGATGGACAGCGTCGGCGCTGCTGCGGGCGATTCAGAGATTATGTCACGTGGTCGGGCGTGCTCCACTACCAAAGTCTAGCTGACGGGCGATCGGTGAGATAGACGGGCGTGTACGGGGCCTGGGTTTTCGGGAACTCTATTCGCTGAACAGCGCCTCGACGAACTCGCGCGGCTTGAAGGGTGCGAGGTCTTGAGGGCGCTCGCCCGTGCCAACGAACCGAACTGGTAGGTTCATCTGATCGCAGACCGAGAAGATAACGCCGCCCTTGGCCGTGCCGTCGAGCTTGGCGAGGACTACGCCGGTCACACCGACCGCCTCCGTGAAGTACTTGGCCTGATGAATGGCGTTCTGGCCCGTCGTCGCATCCAGCACCAGCAGGACCTCGTGCGGCGCATCCGGGACTTTGCGCTGGATGATGCGATGGATCTTGCTCAACTCTTGCATCAGGTTCGCCTTCGTGTGCAGCCTCCCTGCGGTGTCGATGATCAGGACATCGGCGCCGCGTTTTTCGGCGGCGACAAGCGCGTCAAAGACAACGGCGCCGGGGTCCGCGCCCTCTTTGTGGGCCACGACGTCTGTTCCGATGCGCTCGCCCCACTGCTTGAGCTGTTCGATCGCGGCGGCGCGGAACGTATCTCCCGCCGCCAGGATCACCTTCTTGCCCTGGGACTGATAGGCGTGGGCAAGCTTGGCGATGCTCGTCGTTTTTCCTGTCCCGTTTACGCCGACGACCAGGAGTACCGCTGGTCGAGGAATGGAGTCGCCGCTGTCGCCGTTGCGCCAAAGCCGGCCGCTGTCAGCGGGTGCTTCGAGAATGTCGACGAGGTCGTCCTTGAGGATATCGAGCGCGGCGGCGGAATCCTTGATGCCACCCTCGTCGACTCGCCCGCGAACCTCTTCGAGGATGCGCAGTGTCGTCTGTACGCCGGTGTCCGCCGCGATGAGCGTCTCCTCCAGCTCTTCCCAGAGCTCTTCGCTCAGACCCTTCTTGAAGATGCCGCCGATGCGGCTGAACCAGGTCTTTCGCGTGCGTTCTACTGCTTCGTCGACGGGCGGCGGTGCATCCGCCTCCGCCTCTTTGTCTGCGTCCTCGGACGCGGCAGCGACGTCGGGCTCGATGCCTGGCTCTTCGGGGGCGTCGTCTTCGTCCTTCTTCTTTCGGCGGAAGAATCGAACCATCGACTTCGATGATATCGGCTGGGAACGAGTGCGGGCAAGCGACGGCTACGGCACGAACGTCACTTCCAAGTACGGTCGAAGGTTAGAGGTGACATACTCCCGGCTGTAGTACCAGTCGTCGTGACCACCTCCGGCCGAGTCGTTGAGCAAATAGAAACCATAGTCCGGCATCGCACCCGTGACCCACGACTGCACCAAGGCTGTCACATCCCAAGACTTCCATCCCGCAGTCCCGGTTGCTGTTGAGGCCTCGACAGCCGAGTCATAAGCCCCCGACTTCCAGCCATAGGAGGACCAAGTCACGCCCCCTTCACTCCAGCTTAGCAAGACACCATGTATATCTAGGACATCCGACGACTTCTTAGTGGAGTACATGTAGAGCTCCAGGGTCGCGTTCAAGATATTCGCTCCTGACGGCACGCCGTTTGTTACGTCAAAGGCAATCATCGAAGTGATATTCTCGGGACCCCCGTTCCGCGAACGTGTCCTCAGGTAGTCCTCTGTCCCTGTCTGCGTGTCTTTATCGGACACATACGTGTCCCGTACAGGTGCTAGTGTGATCGTCACTGCCCCAGTGGGGGTGGATGTCGGAGGCGGAGCCGGTGTGGGCGTTGGCGGCGGAGGCGGTATCGGCGTAGGTGTAGGCGGCGGAGGAGGCGGTGTCGGTGTAGGGGTTGGTGTTGGTTTGGGAGTGTTATTCGGCGTAGGTGCAGGCGGAGTGGTCGGCTCGGGGATGGGCGTGGGCGTCGGCGTTGGTTTGGGAGTGTCGTTGGGGCCGGGGGTGGGGGGTGGCGGAAGTGGTGGTCCGAACACCGGTGGAGGCGTCGGCGCTGGCTTCGGTGTGTCATTCGGGCCGGGCGTTGGGGTTGGCGGAAGTGGCGGTCCGAACACCGGTGGAGGCGTCGGCGTTGGTTTGGGTGTGTCGTTGGGGCCTAGAGTGGCGGTTGGCGGAAGTGGTGGCCCGAGCACTGGCGCTGGGGTCGGCTCGCCGCCGGGAGTGGAGCCCGGTGCAGCGGCTGGAGTCTCTGTTACCGGGGGCTCGGTCGGCGTCGGCGTGGCATCGTCGAAGACCGGAGGCGCGGGGGGATTGACGCGGAAGACCGGCACGAACTCAACGTCTCCGTCAGCCGGGGGCAGGGATTGTTCGTCTTGCCGCGCGGCCTCGATCAGACCTTGGTTCAGCGGTGCGAACTTCTGCGCCCCGACGGAGGCTGAGTAGTCGGCCCGGATCAGCGAGCGAAGGTCTGTATCGAGGCTGTCTCCGCGTCCCCGCTCCAACGCGATCGTGGAAGCTACACCAGCCAGAACAACTGATATGCCGACGAGCAGCACAACAAACGCCGCCAGGGGAAGCGCTGAACGCACGGTCTAGACTGTGACCTTTCGCGTCTCCAGCGCTGGCAGCTTGAATCCTTGCAGATCGGGATCCGTCCGGCGCCGATCCTCCCAGTCGTCCAGCAGTTCCGCCATCGCCTCGACCACACTCCGGTCGAGTAAGCGCCCGGCCTCGGAACGCAGAAGGGCGAGGGCTTCGTGAGGGCTCATCGGGCCCCGGTACGGACGATCGCTCGTTACGGCGTCGTACATGTCGGAGACAGCGGCGATGCGCGCCACCATTGGCAGGTCAACGCCTTTGAGTTGATGCGGGTAGCCGCTGCCGTCGAGTCTCTCGTGGTGGCTGGCCACAAACTGAGTGACGATTTCTGGCAGGTCGACGGAGTCTAGAATCGCCAACCCTATTGTGGGATGCTCCTGTATGGCCTGTCGCTCTTCTGGAGTCAGGCTCCCGGGCTTCAGGAGGATGGCGTCTCTGATGCCGATCTTACCGACATCGTGGAGGTAACCGCCTATCTCCAGTTGGCTGAGGTCTCTGTCGTCAAGGCCAAGCTTGCGGCCGAGTGCGATCGCTAGCTGTCCTACTCGGACTGAGTGTCCCATCGTATACGGATCGCGAGCGTCGATTGCTGATGTTAGCGCCTTGATGGTGCCTAGGTGCTGGCGTTGCAGCTTTTCAGTCATTTCGTCAAAGGAACGCGCAAGCGTGCCGATCTCGTCGCTGGTGGTGACGCCGCTGCGTGCGGTGAGATCACCCGAGGCGACGATGCGAGCGGTCTTGACCAGCTTCATGATCGGTTTGGTCAGTTGGTGTGCGAGAAAGAAGCCGATGCCGAGGACCGCCGCCATACTGATGCCAAACAACAGCGCAATCTGGGTCCGCGTTGCTGACGCGGCGCTGAAGATGAAGTCGCTAGGTAGTCCGACGGAATAGAGGCCGACAGCGTGGTCTCGAACGATGAGCCGTCCGTACAGCACATCGTATTCGCGGCCCCACAACGTGCGGGTCTCCCGGACGGCCCCTTCGCCAGCTGTTGCGAGGCTGAGCGAATCGCTTTGGATGTTGAGGATAGCCTCTTCCGACGCATCGGCGCTGGTAGGTCGTGCGAAGGTGGAGTCGATAGGATTGCCGGAGAAGTCGTATACGGTTACGTCGGCGAGGGCCTCCGTTTTCAGGATGCCCACGAGCGACTTAAGGCTGGTGCCGACCAGCACGACGCCATTGATATCGACGCCGTCTGTGATCGCGCCCGCAGTATAGAGGAAGAATCCGTCCTCGGTCTCGATCAACTGCGCATGTTTGTCGCCGATCGCATCGGTTTCGCCGGCCAGAGTTTCTTGTACGATGGGCCAATCGGCCGGGACGTCGGTGTCGACGATCTCCTCGTACGTCAGCGTGTTTTCATCAACGAGCTTGAAAGTGTCAAGGCGCTGGCCAGACGAGTCGAGAATTTCAAGGCGCTCGACCGCGCCGTTGGTGACGATCGGCAGAAGCAGGCCCTCGATGTCGCTCTCATTGCGAGCTAGTACGGCTTCGTTGACGCCTTCTGTGAATGATGCAGCGCGGACGATCTCGAGATGATCTCTCTCCTGGCGCACGACGCTGTCGGCGACAACGCGCCCGGCTTCAGCGAGCTGATTGTCGAACCGCTCGTTGAGAGATCCCGTAACGACGCTTGTCGCCAGGTAGCTGCCCGCGATCGCCAGAACCACCGTCAGGAAAGCGTACGGAACGACGATCTTCCAGCGGACGTGGTGAAGGGGCCAGGTCAGTATTCGCCACGGACCGAATGGCGCCAATTCTTCTGACATCTCATGACTTAAGACGGCGCAGGAACGGCTGGTGTTGCGAAGGTTTGTGTTCGTAAAGTGCCGTACGGTAGGCGAACGAAAAAACGCTTCCCGAACGAGGTTCGCTTTCTCGGCTTTCCAGGTCTCCTCAGGGCTTCGGGTCGCCCTTCCGCTCCGGGAGTCCCTTGGGCTTTGTCTGCTAGCTCACTCGGGAAGCATCGCTATTCTTGCTCGTATCGGTCAGCGTGTCAACAGCCACAGAAGTGGTAAAGGCAGGCTACAGCTGGTCTCTGGTAAGGAGCTTGCGCATACTCAAGCATACTCACGTAAACGAGGTAGACACACGGGGAAACAGAGTTCTCCACAAATCCACATGCAAGTCGCGATAGTGCCGGTTCCCTAGCTCTGGTCCGTCGCGATCAGCTCTGACAGGATGCGGCGAATTCCCTTGAGGAACGCGCTGCGAGGAAGGACGCTTCCCATCCCGGCGTCTTTCGCCGCCTTCAACCGCTCGACGTCTACGTGTGGACCAAAGGCGACGATGGGCACATTGTGCGCCTCAGCTGCGGATACGATCGCCTCGAGGTCGAGACCATCGACTCCAAGATCGACGATGAGGACGTCTGTCGGCTTGGAGAGCGCGGTGTCCAGATAGGCAGCGGAACTCAACGCATCGAGCTCGGCGTCGATCCGGCGGGCCGCTTCGTCGATACGGACCTCCAAGAGAAGGTCTGGAACCAGGGTGATGATTCTGCCAGGCATTAGATGCTCTTTCTGATTGACGTTTCCTCAACCCATTTAATCACAGGCTCGGTCAAAGCTGCGGGGGCGTCGAGTGGATCAGGCGGAGCTGGTCACATCGCCGAGGCGCATGGAAAGAACGCGCGACGCGCCGTCCTTGGCCATCGAGATGCCGTAGATGCTGTCGCTGATCTCGATTGTGCCGCGGTTGTGGGTGACGACGATGAACTGCGTCTTCTCTGCCAGCTTCTTGAGGGCGCTCGTGAAACGCTCAACATTCGCCTCGTCAAGCATTGCATCCACCTCGTCCATGACGCAGTAGGGTGAGGGATTCGATTGCAGAAGCGCGAAAAGGAATGAGACTGCCGTGAGGGCCTTCTCGCCGCCGGAAAGCTGAGTCAGGCTCTTCGTCCGCTTCCCCGGAGGACGAGCTTCGATCTCGACGCCTGACTGGTTCGGGTGCTTCGGGTCCGCCAGCGTGAGCTTCGCCTTGCCGCCGCCGAAGAAGGCGTGGAAGTACTCCTCGAATCCGGTGGCCACCTTCGCGAACGTCTCCTCGAAACGCTTCCGCATGAGCTCCGTCAGCTCCTTGATCGCCCGTCTCAGTGACTCTTCCGCTCCTTTCAGGTCTTCGACCTGACCGCTGAGGAAGTCGTGCCGCTCGCGCAGAGACTCGTAGTCAGCCTGCGCCTCGACGTTAACGGGCCCGATGCGCTTCAACTGTGAGCGAAGACGTTCGATCTGAGGCTCTAGAGCGTTGGGATCGACATCCGCCCCTCCCGAGATCGGGCGAAGCCCGGACGATCCGTCATCGACGTCGTCGGCCACAAGCCAGTCCGGCGCCTCCACTTTAGCGGTGTCGGCCTCTCGCACCTCTCCCTCCGCTGAGAGACTGAGGCCATCCTCCGCCATGCGCCGACCGATCGTCTCGACCTCCGTTCGCCAGCGCCGCAGCTCTGCTTCGGTCTCGAGTACTTGGCGCTCGGCATCGAACAGGCGCTTCTGCTCGCTGAGGACCTGCGAATGAAGGTCTCGCTCCCGCGCCTCTAAGTGATTGGTGCCGCCATCGGCCGGTTGCGTGTCGTCGATGAGCTTCTCCAGCTCGGAGCGCGCCGCTGCAAGGTCTGGCTCATCCGCAGATAGGCTCGTCGACAGCGATTGCAGTTCCTTAGCGAGCACTTTCAACTGGACCCGTTTGGACGACGTTTGTTCTTCGATACGCGAAAATCCGCTCTCTGCGTTCTCCCGCTGCACCGATAGGGAGCGATATTCCGCGTCCGCCTTCGCCACCACCGTTGCCGCTTGCTCGATCGATTCGTCGATCTCCGATCTGCGGCCTGTGAAGACGTTAGATGCGCGATCGAGGTGCTGTGCGGTCTGATCCGCCTCATCAGCCTCTGTGAGTGTGGCTTCCCGCTCTTCGTTTAACCGAGCTTCGGCGCGTTCGAGGTCCTCCGCTTGGCTGCGAAGGCCCTTTTGCGCTGTTATCAGGCCGCGCAACTCACCCCGGAGCTGAGACAGCTTCTGTTGTCGCTGGCCGAGCGAGTCCTGCAGCGCGAGTCGGCGGCCAAGCGACGCTTCTGCTTCCTGGGTCAGGGCGGCCAACGTGGAGTCGGCCTCTTCGAGCCGCGTGTGGAGCGCCTCCGCGTCTTGTTCCGCCGCGTCCAGGGACTTCTGGATGCGCGCGGCCTCCTTCGGAATCGCTTCGATGTCTCGCTCGTAGCCGAGGACGAACGGCTTGCTGCTCCTGGGCCGCCCTCCGCTGACGATACCCGACGGGTGGAACACCACCCCATCGACGGTAACGACGGTGCCCAGCCCGCGCCGTACGACGCGAGCCGCGACTTCCGTTCCTTCTACGATGATCGTTCGGCCCAATAGTGAGTTGACGACCTTCTCGTAGTTGGGCGAGTACTTGATCAGACGCGACGCGACGCCGAGGATGCCCTTTTCCTTCATCAGGTTGAGTGGATAGACCGGCTTCAGCCGGTCTATCGAGAGCGCGAAGGTCCGCGGTCCTCCCTGGGAAACGATGTCTTGGATGGCGCCGATCGCGTCCTGCTGCCGCTCGAATACGAACGTCTCAAGCTGATCGGCGAGCGCAGCCGCGATCGCATCCTCAAGACCGCGAGGCACCCGGATGACTTCGAACAGCGACGTCAAGGCGCCTTCGACGGTGATCGCTCCTTCTTCGTCGGGAGATTGCGCGTGCTTCTGCGCCTCCTGCATCACAGAGAGCCTTGTATCGAGCGCCTCTAGCTTGCCACGTCGCGCGCCCTGGGCAGCCTCGACCTTCGCCAACGACGCTCTCACTTCTCGCAGCTCACTTTCGAGCGCTTTGCGCCGCTCGCCTGTTTCCGAAACCGCGTTGGTGAGCATCGACTCTTGATCTCTCAGGCTTCGCAACACGCGAAGCTGCTCCGACATCTGTGTGACGAACGACCGGCGTGTGACGTCGAGATTCGAGAGCTCTACCTCCACCGCTCGCTTCGAATCGCCGAGCTTGTGAATGCGGGTCTTGATCTCGTTCGCTGCGGCTCGTAGCCGCTTGCCCTTATCCTCGGCATCGCCTGCGTGGGTTTGCGTCTCCCGTGTCTCGTCGCGGAGCGAGGACATCTTGGCCTGCACGGCCTCGAACTCTTTCTGGCGCTTCTTGAGCGCGTCTGCTGCGTTCTTACGTTCGTCCTCGTAGGACTCGATCAAACGCTTGGACCGGTCGCGATCCTCTTCGAGGTTCGTAAGCTCCTCGCGCAGCTCTTGGTGTCTGGCGGTGAGTATTTCGCTGCGCTCTCGGGATACCGCCAGGCGGCGCTCCAGTTCACCGATGTGCTGCTCGGCTCGCTCACGGTCCGCCGAGACCGCCGCGACCTTGCTACGGTACTCCTCGATCTGCTTCGATATTTCGTCTTGCTCGCGCTGGCAGGTTTCAAGCCCGACCTTCGCCTGTGTGAACTCCGCCTGCGCTTGGTCGTGGCTGGCCGTGGCGACTATCAGAGACTCCTGAGCGTGGTGCCAGTGCTGCTCGTAGTAGACGCGTAGGGCCTGAGTCAGTTCGGTCGAGATGCGTTCGTAGTCGCCCGCCTTCTGCGCCTGACGCTCCATCTGTTCGAGCCGCGGCGCGATCTCCTTGATAAGGAGCTGGATGCGGCCAACGTTTTCGTGTGTGGCCTTGAGCCGGTCCTCCGCTTCGTCGATCTTGAGCCGGTAACGCTGGGTATCTGCAGCTTCCTCGATGAGCGGCCGGCGGTCTTCCGCCTTCAGGTTCAAAACGCTTTCCACGAGCCCTTGCCCGATGATCGCGTAGGAATTTTGAGTGACGCTTGACTTCTGCATCAACGTCTGAAGGTCTCGTAGACGTACTCTCTTGTCGTTTACGTAGTAGGTGCTGTCTCCGGAGCGGTTGGCGCGGCGCCTGATCGCGATTTCGTCGGCATCGACCGGGAACGAGCCTTCGCTGTTGTCGAGGATGATTGTCACCTCGGCCTTGTCGCTTCGCGAGCGGGTGCTGGAGCCTGCGAAGATTACTTCCTCCGCCTTCTTGGCCCGGATCAACTGGCCCGAGTGTTCTCCGAGCACCCAGCGGAGGGCGTCGGCGATATTCGACTTACCGGAGCCGTTCGGTCCGACGATCGCGGTTATGCCAGGGTCAAACTCGAAGCGAGTGCGTGGAGCGAAGCTCTTGAAGCCCTGCAGTTCGAGTCTTTTCAGATACACGGGGGCGGCGTCAGTCTGTGGCTGCCAGTGTCTCCAGCGCCTGTCGTGCGGCGTTCAATTCCGCTTGCTTTTTAGTACGTCCCTGCCCTTGGCCCAGCATCTCATTTTCGACCAGGACCTCGACCGTGAAGAGCTTAGCGTGGTCGGGGCCTTCTGATGATATTACACGGTACGCGGGAATCTCGTGCCAACGTGTCTGGGCGATGTGCTGAAGCTCGGACTTGCTGTCTGCGGTGATTCCCTTCTTGGCGATTTCCTCGAGGTCCGGTTTCAGGAGTTGGAGTACGAGCTTGCGCGCTCTTGTCACGCCGCCGTCGAGGAAGGCGGAGCCGATGAGAGCTTCGAGCGCGCCCGCGAGGTTCGAGGGGCGGTCGCGGCCGCCGGACATCTCTTCGCCGCGGCCGAGCACCAGGTACGATCCCAGATTGATGCGCACTGCGGCTGCAGCTAAGGCGTCCCAGCGCACGAGGAGGGCTCGTATCTGGCTCAGCTGCCCTTCGCTCAACGTTGGATAGTCGCGGTAGAGCTTGTCCGAAATCACGTGCCCAAGAACCGCGTCCCCTAAGAATTCCAGCCGCTCGTTGGATTCGACTTCGTGGTCCGCTTCGTTAAGGTAGGAGCGGTGATAGAGAGCTTGCTGGAGCAGTTCCTTGTTGCGGAACTCGACCCCAAGCGTCTTCTCAAGCTGGCGGATCGATCGCGGTTTAGTCAAAGTGGGCTGCCTAACCATAGCAGGAAAAGTCACCCTTCGATAAAGAGAGCCGCCTCGGTCAGCGGCTCGAATTCCCTGTTTTTCTCTCCTTGATCCCGCGCGGGACTGGCCAATAGTGCGCTAGTCTCACTGAAGATCTACAGCGGTCATGATATTAGCCGTTCGGATCACATGTCAACACAAGACTCTACAATAAGGCGGCAATGTCACCACCCGGCGCCAATCTTCTCGCTAATCTGTTCGATCTCCTTCCCCCGGCTGGCCGCTCGCTGGTCGACCAGGTTGCGACGCTGGCATCTGAGTCGGGGCTGACGGCGTACGTCGTCGGCGGGCCGGTCCGCGACCTGCTGCTCGGCCGCGACCTCCTCGACGTCGACATCGTCGTTGAGGGAGACGCATTGACGCTTGCCGCGTCGCTGGCTGACCTCAGGAGTGTTAAGGCCGTCCGTCATCCTCAGTTCGGAACGGCTACGGTCAGAGCAGATCGTTTCGCCCTCGATCTCGTCACCGCACGGTCGGAATCGTACGAGAGACCGGGGGCACTGCCCTCGGTCTCTCCGGGCACAATCGACCGCGATCTGCGCCGACGCGACTTTTCCGTGAACGCTATGGCGGTCGCCCTCCATGGCCCGCGTCGCGGTGAGCTGCTTGATCCGACGGGCGGCGAGGCGGATCTGCGAGCCGGGGTCATTCGCGCACTTCACGAGGGCAGCTTTCGCGACGACGCAACCCGCATTCTCAGAGCGGCGCGCTACGAGGCGCGCTTCGGCTTCCAGATTGGGAGCGACACCGGGGCCTGGATCAGGCGTGATCGGACTTATCTGGATGCGATAAGTGGCGCCCGCATCCACCACGAGTTCGTCCGTACGTTCGAGGAGGCGGAGCCGGAGCGGTGTCTGCTTCGGCTCTCGAACCTTGGAGCGCTCAAGGCTATTCATAGCGCGCTAACGTTCGACTCCGATCGCGCCCGGTCGCTTGGGGTCGCTCGTTTGCTCCACCAGCGGGGCGCTCGCTCCGCGTACTGGCCGTTGTTGGCGTGGAGCGTCAGACCTCGCGAGGTAGAAACGTTGGCCTCTCGTGTCGCGCTCCGCCGCTCGCAGACGGAATCAATCCGGGCCGTCCCGAAGGTCCGTGCCATCGAGTCGCACCTTACCAAGAGGCTCATGCGAAACAGCCGAATCGTCGAGGTGGTTTCGCCGTACCCAGCGGCGACGCTCCTGACTCTGGCCGCGATGACCGAATCAAGCGAGGTGCGGGATAAGATCGTTCGCTATCTTCGAAGGCTTCGCAGATTGTGGCCGGTGCTAAACGGTGACGATCTGCTGGCGATGGGCGCATCTGAGGGCCCGCTTATCGGTCAAGTGCTGAAGCGCATCAGAGTTGCTAAGCTGGACGGAGAAGTCAGCTCGCGAGCGGACGAAACGCGGCTCGCGGAGCGACTGTTGCGTGACTTGAGCAGATGACCGATACCGACACGATGACCTGCCACATCTGTGGCGACTCTGTCTCCGAGGCCGATTCGACTCTTTGCACACACTGCGGCGAGCGCTTTCACCTGCGGCTGCGCAACGACTCGGACGGCAAGGACTGCGGCAGCGTTTGGGTCAACGAAGAGTTCCTCTCGCTCGAGTTCGCCTGTCTGAACTGCCTCGGCGTCCGTCCCGAGGGTGCGCCCTCAGAGCCCCCGATCGGTCTCGGGCACTAGGCTACTCGCCGAATCGGCCGATCAACGCCGCCACCGCCTTCGCACCGTTCCGGAAGTCCTCGATCCGGATGTTCTCGTTTGGTGCGTGGATCCGCGCGTCGGGATAGCCGATCCCGCAGTCCCCTGTTGGCAGACCAAGCGTCGATACGAACGGGTGTAGCGGTCCCGTCCCGGCCATCGTTGGAAGAATGATGGGCTCGGCGTTGTACGCCGCTCGCACGGCGTCGCGCATTACCTGCACGAACGGGTCGGTGACCGGTGTGCGCGCGGCGCGTTCGCCGGCGAGCAGCCGGACCTTCACGTCCTCGAATCCGTTGCTCGCGAGGTGTTTCCTGATCAGCTCCACGATTTCGTCGGGATCCTGGTCAGGCACCAGGCGGAAATCCATCTTCGCAAGCGCCTTCGCGGGCAGGACTGTCTTCGCTCCTTCGTCCTCATAGCCGGACGTGAGGCCATCGATGTTTCCGGTCGGGTCCATCAGGTAGCGCTTCGTGTAGTCGAGACCGCTGACGCCCGCGACTGCGCGGTCGATGCCGTAGCTCTCAAGCGTCTCCGCCTCTTCGCTCGGTATCGCTTCAAGCGCGGCCTGCTCCTCGGGCGTAGCGGGCCGAACCGAATCGTAGAACCCGTCGATGAGGACCCGTTCGTCCGGGCCTTTGATCGTCGAGAGCGCCCAGACCAGCCGCCAGGCGGCGTTGGGCAGCACCGTTGCGTACGACGAGTGTGCGTCGCGGTTCACGGTCTCACACTCGAGTTCAACGTACAGCAGCCCCTTCACGCCGAAGGTGACCTGCGGGATGCCCTCCCAGGTAACGCCCCCGCCCTCCCAGAGGCAGGCATCAGCGGAAAGTAGATCCTGGTGCTCGTCGACGAACTCCTCCATTTGCGGGCTGCCGATCTCCTCATCGCCCTCAATGCAAAACTTTACGGAGCACGGTAGCTTGCCTTTGATATCGCGCCACGCCCTCACCGCTGTCAAACGTGCCACGATGTTTCCTTTGTTGTCGGAAACGCCGCGGGCGAACAGCTTGCCGTCGCGCAGCGTTGGCTGGAACGGTGGGGTGCTCCAGAGATCGAGTGGTTCTGCTGGCTGGACGTCGTAGTGGTCGTAGAATAGCAGCGTCTTCGGCGATTCGCCTCGCAGTTCGCCGTAGACGACAGGTTGTGCCTTAGAACCACCCGTCTGGCCGCTCTCCGGCTTCGGCATGATCTTTGTTTCGAATCCGAGATCCCTCAGCAGGGCCTCAACATGCTCAGCGGTCTCCTCGATCGCAGTTCCTTGGGCGCTAACGCTCGGGAGCTTACATAGCTCTGTAAGCTCCGCTATCGAATCGTTGAGATGGTCGTCGATGTGTTGGAATATCTCTTTCACGGTTTACTCCTGAGGGATATGGATCATGCTGATGATATCGTTCGTTTTCTGGTCGGGCCAGGACGTCTGGTCCGGCCGAGCCGGACGGTAGCCTCGTCGCAGCCAGAAGTAGAGCGCGAGACCGATTCGTTTGTCCACCCTCGCCCGAAACCGTCGCACGCCCTCCCGTTTCAGCAGGTGCTCCTCGATGAGATGCACCGCTTCCGATCCGTACCCCCAGCCACGCTGGCCATCCGACATGACGATCGTGCCGAACGTCGCCCAGCCATCCGCCGGGTCCTCAACTCTGTGCTCGACGACCCCGACAGATGACCCGTCGCTCTTCCGCTCGACGACATGCCGGTCCCAGGCGGTGCAGTCCCCGTGGATGGCAGGTAGCTCGGTGATCAGTTCTCGTATGAACTCGTCTTCGCCGTTGAGTTGTGGCCGCAGCGTAATTCGCTGGCCGTTCAGCCTCATGCCGACGTCGCAGCGGGCGCGGACGACCAGGATCGGAGCCACTGTTGCACTTCGGATGGCATCGACCGCAGCGGGACGGTCTTGATCGTGCAGCCCGGGAGCGCGTCTGCGAATGTGCGGCCGTATTCGCGGCTGGTGATGCGCCTATCGAGGACCGCCATGACGCCGCGGTCGGTGCGGGAACGGATCAAGCGGCCGAATCCCTGCTTGAATCGCAGCACCGATTGCGGCAGCGCGTATTCGCGGAACGGATCATCGTATGTCGCGGAGCGTGCGGCGAACACGGGCTCGGTCGGAACGTTGAACGGCAGGCGTGTGATCACGAGCAGCGATAGCGCCTCGCCGGGGATATCGATGCCCTCCCAGAAGCTCGATGTCCCAAACACGACGCAGTTTGGCGTCGATTGAAGTGCGCGCACAAGCTGTCGTGGCGAGCCATCGACTCCTTGAGCAAGCCCGACGATCCCCTCCTTGCGCAGCGGCTCCACGGCCATGTCATGTACCGTGCGCAAAGCGGCGTGCGAGGTGAAGAGGATCAGCCCGCGCCCCTTCGAAGCCGTTGCCATCTCCGTCACTGCGGTCGCAACGTGCTGCATGTAACCCGGCTCGGACG
>JACZRQ010000053.1 GCA_022574655.1 Chloroflexota bacterium | reverse complement strand
CAGCGCGACGCCGAAGGCTTCATCAAGCTCAACGCCCTGCGCCTACGCCTGCTCAAAATGGGGCGGCGATCGTAGGTTACACGGCGCCCACGCCCGATTCGAGGCGCAATCCCAACTCGTCGAATATTCGGCGGTGCTCTACCGCGTTGCGTCCGATCCTGTAGCAAGCCAGCGCACAGGGTTCATGGACAATTCTCACTCCCTGAACAACGGTTTCGCCACTTTGTGTTCGCGTGGTGGCGCCGACGCCCTCGGCAAGTTTGTTCTCTTGCGCAAAGGCGATTAATCCTTTCAATGCCTCGGGATTTCTGAAATAGCGGTCGCTCCATTTGATCTCGGTTGCACCGAAAAGGCCGCGTTGGTCGGAGCGAACATGGACGAGATCCACTTCGCCCCTGGGCCACCGCGCATAGTGGACATTGGGAAAGCTGGCGATTGCATGCATCCACTGAGTGAATATTGCGGTTTCAGCCACCCCCCCCATCGCCTCGTCATCAGCGCTTACTGGTCCAAACAACGCAGCCCGCATTGAGGTATTGGTTAAATAAACCTTGAACGCGGTTTCTCGTTGGAACCGCCTTGCCCGTCGATCCACGCGCCGGACGCGAGTGCGCCGCCGCAGTCTACAAGGAAGCGGGCATCACCAACCCGCGGCAAGAGTTCGACCTGGCGGAGGTCTACGTACCGTTCAGTTGGTACGAGCCGATGTGGCTGGAAAACCTCGGGTTCTGCGAAGTCGGTGAAGGCTGGAAGCTCGTCGACGAAGGCGCGACGGCGTTCGATGGGGACATACCGATGAACCCGTCCGGCGGCGTGCTTTCTTCGAACCCGATCGGCGCGTCGGGCATGATCCGCTTCGCGGAAGCGGCGATGCAGGTGCGTGGCCAGGCCGGGGAGCACCAGATCGAAGGCGCGAAGAAGGCCCTGGGGCACGCATACGGCGGCGGATCACAGTTCTTTGCGATGTGGGTCGTGGGTAGCGAGAAGCCGTAGGAGCGTTTGATGGAGTTTAACCTGGCTGACCTTCTGGAGTGCGTGACGGACGCCGTACCCGATCGCGAAGCCCTGATCTGCGGCGAACGCAGGTTGACGTTCGCACAGCTCGACGAGCGGGCGAACCGTCTGGCCCACTACCTCAGTGCTCGCGGGATCGGCGAAGGCGATCACGTCGGGATATACATGCACAACGGCACCGAGTACGTGGAGACGTCGCTGGCGGCGTTCAAGATCCGGGCGATACCGATCAACATCAACTATCGCTATGTCGAGGAGGAGCTGCTCTACTTATTCGACAACGCCGACCTCGTTGCGCTGGTCCACCACCGCGAGTTCGCACCGCGAATAGAGGCCGTCGTGCCCAAGATACCGAACTTGAAGACGTTCATCGTCCTCGAAGACGGCAGCGGAGCTGACTGCTCGGCGTTTGGCTCCGAAGATTACGACGAAGCACTCAAGGCATCATCGCCGGAGCGAGGGTTCCCGACTCGCTCGGGCGCCGATCTATACATCCTCTACACCGGCGGGACGACCGGCATGCCCAAGGGCGTGATGTGGCAGCACGAAGATCTATTCTTCGCGGCGCTGATGGGCGGCAACCCGTACGGCCCGCAACCCGAACGCCCCGAGCAGGTCGGCGTGAACGCCGCCACTCCAGGTGTGGTAACGATGCTACCCGCCGCTCCGCTCATGCACGGCGCAGCCCAGTGGGCGACGCTCATCGGATTGCTGGGCGGCGGAAAGATCGTGATATCACAAAGCAAGAAGTTCGATCCCGATCTAATCTGGAAACTAGTCGAGCAGGAGAAGGTGAACACGATAGCGATCGTCGGTGACGCGATGGCGCGCCCGCTGGCGGAGGCGTTGGCGAAGCCGGGTGCTTCGTACGATACGTCATCGCTGCGGGTGGTCGGCTCCGGCGGGGCTACGTATTCGGAAGGGGTCAAGGCTCAACTGAGGGAGCAGCTGCCGACGACGATCTTCATGGATTCGTTCGGCGGCTCGGAAGGCGGCAACCAGGGACAGGGTGTGGATTCGGATACCCCTGGCACAGCGCCCGGGCCGAGGTTCCGCGCCGACGGGACAACGGCGGTTCTCGACGAAAACATGAAACCGCTGGAGCCCGGTTGCGGCGTCATCGGCATGCTGGCGCGCAAAGGCCGTATCCCCCTCGGCTACTACAAAGACCCCGTGAAGACCGCCGAGACGTTCGTCGAGGCCGACGGCGTGCGCTGGGTCATCTCCGGCGACATGGCAGCGATCGAGGCGGACGGAACGATCACGCTGCTGGGACGAGGTTCGAACTGCATAAACAGCGGCGGCGAGAAGATCTTTCCGGAAGAGGTCGAGTCGGCCCTCAGGTCGCACCCCGGCGTGTTCGACGCGATCGTCGTCGGCGTCTCGGACGAGCGTTGGGGAGAGCGTGTCACGGCAGTGGTTCACCCTCGCTCGGATACGGAGCTGACGCTGGAGGAGCTGGTCGCGCACTGCCGCACGAAGGTGGCGGGCTACAAGGTTCCGCGCGAACTGCACCTGGTGGACGAGATAGTCCGACAGCCGAGTGGGAAGCCGGACTACAAATGGGCCAAGCGCGTGGCCACGGGCGGCGAAGCGGTCGCGGCGGGCAAGGATACGGGTACGTCATGACTGAACCCGCCCTGCTAGTCGAGAGAGACGGTCACGTCGTGACGCTGACCATGAACCGGCCGGAGGTGAAGAACGCGCTCAACCCGGAGATGCTCTGCCGGATGGCCGACGCCTGGGATCTAATCGACGGCGACGATGAGATCAGAGTGGCGATCATCACCGGCGCGGACGGCGCCTTCTGCGCAGGCGCTGACCTCGACAAGCTGGTCAGCCGCCAGCTCAAAGGGCTGGCGCCCGAGGACGAGTTCGAGCAGCGCTGCCGCGACGACTCAACAGTTATCTTCAAAGGCCTGTTGCGGAACCATCGGCTCGCCACGCCCTTGATCGCGGCGATCGAAGGGCCTTGCATCGCCGGCGGTACCGAGATTCTGCAGGCCACCGATATCAGAATCGCTGCCGAGGGCGCCAAGTTCGGTATCTCGGAGGTGCGCTGGAGTCTGTTCCCGATGGGCGGCTCGACTGTCAGGCTGCGGCGCCAGATCCCGTTCACAAAGGCGATGGAGCTTCTGCTCACCGGCGATCACTACTCCGCCGCCGAGGTGCTGGATATGGGCCTCATTGGCCGTGTCGTCGCTGACGGCAAAGCTCTAGCCGTGGCCAACGAAGTGGCCGCTCGTGTCGCCGCCAACGGACCGGTCGCCGTCCGCAAGATCAAGCAATCCGTAATCGAGACCGAGTTCCTCCCCGAGAAAGAGGCGCTTGAGATCGAGTTCCAGCACGGCATGCAGGTGTTCGCCAGCGAAGACGCCCGCGAAGGACCGAAGGCGTTCAAAGAAAAACGAACGCCGGTGTTCAAGGGAAGATAGGGTACGGAGGAACGTATGACACTGAATTACGCGCTCTCTGACGAGCACAACCTGGTCCGGACCTCAGTGCGATCGATGCTCGAGCCGTTCATCCCTCGTCAGAAAGAGTTCCGGGAGCTGGCGAAGAACGAACGCAAGTTCCCGGAGGAGCTGTGGAAGTCGTACGCAGAGGTGGGCCTGATGGGTTGCCTCCTACCCGAGCAGTACGGTGGCAACGACATGGGCCTGCTGGCGCTGACGCTGGGCTTCGAGGAAATCACCGTCAGTGGCTTCTCGCCGGGGTTGCTCCTGACACACGCGATGGACAGCGCCTGCATCTACAAGAACGGCTCGGACCAGATCAAGGAGCGTTTCCTGCCGGGCATGGCGAGCGGCGAGCTTAAGTTCTGCTTCGCGGTGACGGAACCCGACGCCGGTACGAACACGTTCCGCATCCAGACGATGGCCCGCAAGGACGGCGACAACTACGTGATCAACGGCCAGAAGACTTTCATTTCTGGCTTTGACGTCGCGGACTATGCCCTCCTTGTTGTGCGAACGACGTCACTGGAGGAGCTGGAAAAGAACGGCCAGCCGAAGTCCTCGGGTCTTTCGATCTTCATCGTCGACACGAAGTCGGAGGGCATCGAAAAGACCCCGATCTCGATCCCGCTGAGCGACGAGCTGACACAATTCCAGTTGTTCTTCGACGACCTGCAGGTACCGGCGGACAACCTCGTGGGACAGGAAGGCAACGGGACGATGGCACTCTTCAACTCGCTGAATCCCGAGCGGATCCTCGCCGGGGCGATCTGCGTCGGCATGGCGGAGTCGGCACTGAACAAGGCCGTGGCCTACGCTCAAGAGCGCAAGGTCTTCAAAGACACACCGATCGGGGCCTACCAAGCGATCTCGCATCCGCTGGCGGAGGTGAAGATCGACCTTGAGGCGGCACGAATGATGACGTATAGAGCCGCCTGGGCGTACGACGAGGGTTTGAACCCAGCCGAAGTCGGGACATACGCGAATATGGCGAAGCTCCTCGGCGCCGATCTCGCCATCAAAGCCGTCGACAGCGCGATCGAGACACACGGCGGGCTCGGCTTCACCGAAGACGTCGGCCTCATCAACGCATGGAGCGGCGCGCGGCTGTTCAAGACCGCGCCGGTAAGCCGGGAAATGATCCTCAACTATATAGCCGAGTGGAACCTCGGACTGCCCCGGTCATACTGATGAAATACATGCGGAGGACTAGATGACGACGGAGACTACGAAGACCCGCTCGAGCCGCGAAATCATCCTTGATGCCGCCGAGCGCTTGTTCGCGCAACGTGGGTTCGCGGGCGTCTCGATGCGAGACATCGTCGCCGAGACTCCGTTGAAGAACCAGGCTAGCCTCTACCACCACTTCGAGAACAAACGAGCGCTCTACGAAGCCGTGCTCTCACGCGGCCTGGAGCACATCACATCGCTGGTACCCAGCGAGCCGACCGATTCGCTTTCGGAGCTGGAAGCGAACCTGGACCGGCTCCTGGACTACCTATCCGAACACCGACATCTAGCGCAGTTAATCCAACGTGCCGCTCTCGACGATGGTCGATACCTCGAGAGCGCCGTCACGCGACTCCTTAGACCCCTCTACACTCAAGGACGAGGAGCCTTGACTGGGGTTGAACAGCTCTGGCAACCGGAAGAAGTTCCCCACCTAGCAGCCGGACTCTATCATCTGATTTTCGGTTATTTCGCAAACGCGGAACTTCTTCGAGCGGTCGTCCTGGAAGACCCTCTCAGCCCATCGGCGGTGGAACGTCAACGCCGATTCCTGAAGGGCGCCGTGGCGCGACTGCTGGGGATAAGTCCACCAGCCGGAGAGAGGAGTCAGTCACCATGGGACGACCATCAGCCACCAAGTCCACCCTAACGCTGGACGATGTCGATCTGTTTGCCACTGAGACATTCGTCCAGGGAGTGCCCCATCACATCTTCAAGTTGTTACGAAAGGAGGCCCCGGTCTTCTGGCATCCGGAGCCGGGGGGCCCCGGCTTTTGGGTGATCACGAAGTACGAGGACGTCGACCACGTCTCGATGCATCCAGAGACGTTCTCCTCCGGCAAACGAGGCGTGTTCATAGTGGACCCGCCCCCGGAGGCAGGCGCTGTCCTGGGGTTGTTGCTGCTCAACCAGGACGCACCGCAGCACACGCGCTACCGGCGCCTCGTGAGCAGGGCGTTCACACCGAAGCTCGTGCTCGGCCTCGAGCCACATATCCGCGACGTCACGAACGGGATCATCGACAAGATCGCCGACAAAGGCGAGTGCGACTTCGTAACAGACATCGCAGCCGATCTGCCGTTGCAGGCGATAGCGCTGCTCATCGGCGTTCCGATGGAAGACCGGCAGAAGGTGTTCGACTGGAGCAACCAGATGATCGGCGCCGAAGACCCGGAGTACTCCACCGGTCCGGAAGTGCCCTTGCGCGCGTCCATGGAGCTTTACGCCTACGCACAACAACTAGCCGACAAGAGACGCAAGGAACCGAAAGACGACATTCTGTCCACGCTCCTGGCAGCGGACTTCGACGGGGAAGAGCTGACAGAGGCGGACTTCAACGCCTTCTTCTTGCTTCTATCGGTCGCCGGCAACGAGACGACTCGAAACACCATATCCCACGGGATGAAGGCGCTGATGGACTACCCGGACCAGCGGCAACGGCTGCTCGATGACCCGACCATGATCATGACTGCAGTGGACGAGATCTTGCGCTGGTCGTCGCCGGTGATGCAGTTCCGCCGGACAGCGACGCACGATACCGAGATCAGAGGCGTGAAGATCAAGGAAGGCGACAAGGTCGTGATCTACTACCCGTCGGCGAACCGAGACGAAGACATCTTCCCGGACGCGGACACGTTCGACGTCGGGCGGACTCCAAACCCGCACGTCGCCTTCGGTCCCGGTGGGCCACACTTCTGCCTGGGGGCGAGCCTGGCGCGGCTGGAGATTCGGATCATGTTCGAGGCGCTAATGAAGCGGCTGCCAGAGATGGAGCAGGCCGGCCCCGCGAGCTACCTGCGGTCGAACTTCATCGGCGGCATCAAGCACTTGCCGGTCACGTACACGCCGGAGCGTAACTAGGGGGAAGCTGGCATGGGTGGAAGGATCGAAGGGAAGGCCGCCGCGGTAACGGGAGCGGCCTCCGGGATGGGGCGCGCTATCGCCCGGCGGTTCGCGGCCGAGGGTGCATCGGTGGCGGTGCTCGATTGCGACCGCGAAGGCGCGGAAGAGACCACGAAGATGATCGCGGAAGAGGGTGGGAAGGCGATCCTGGTGCCAACGGACGTGACCGAGGAATCTAGCGTAGAAGCCGCGGTCGGGGCGACGGTGAAGGAGTTCGGTGGATTGGACATCTTCATCAACAACGCCGGGATCGTCATCATGGCGAACGTCGCCGACACGACCGTCGAGGATTGGGACCGCGTGCACAACGTTAACCTTCGCGGTACGTTCCTTTGCTGCAAATACGCAGTACCTCAGATGATCGATCAAGGGGGCGGCGCGATCGTTAACATAGCCTCGATCTCGTCGTTTGTGTCGATACCGATGCACGCGGCGTACAGCGCTTCGAAGGCGGGTCTGCTGGGCCTGACGCGCGACATCGCGGTGAGCCACGGGCGCGACAACATCCGGGCGAACTGCGTCTGCCCGACCAGCACCGACACACCGCTGATCCGGAAGGCCGGCGCCGGCAGGGGAGCGCTAAAGCGAATGGCGAAGATGCACCCGCTCCGCCGCATAACCGAGCCAGAGGACATCGCCAACGCCTGCCTTTTCCTGGCGTCGGATGAGGCTCGTTGTATCACCGGCATCGCACTTCCGGTCGACGCCGGATGGACGGCACAGTGATGAGCGGCTCAATTTCACCGCCCCGAAACCGTCCCTCCGACAGCGCACCAGATGGGCCTGCGGAAACAATCGTCATCGCACCACGTGACGTGAGGCCGGGCCCGCACAGCCGCCGCGATATGCCCGTGACCGATCATGGCGCAGCCGACTTCGCCACCGTACTGAGTTGCTCCGGTCGCTACGAACAGCAAGTGGAGGCGATCAAGGGCCTCCTGACCGACATCGAGGAGGACCGACTTTTACACCCGATCGTCGTCAGGCGAAACGCCAAAGCAGATGGTTCGCCCTACGAGCTAGTCAGTGGCTGGTTGGTCTGGAGCGCGGCCATCTATCTACAGAAGGAGTCGATCAACGCGATCATCTGGGAGGGCGACGACCTAGAATCTACTGCCCTCGTCTACCGCCTCAATCATCACCGCGTGCAGATGAAGCGAAGTGAGTCGAAGCGAATCGCGCAGCGCGTAGCCGCCCTTCTCGTTAACGAAACGGGCGAGGCGACGTACCGCGAGGTCGCGACGACGCTGGGGTGCTCACTCTCGTGGGCGCACAAGCTACTCCACGATGGTGAGGATGCGGCCAGCTTGTACGATCGTGCGGCCGACGGCAGCGACGGACGGCGTCGCCGCGGGCGTCCTCCGGTGGCTCCCGTCTTCAGCCTCCAGATTTCGGATCCCAGTGGCTGGGAATCCAGCGTCCGACTGCGAGTGGTCATCCAGGGTCGGGAGCCGAACCAGGACCTGCGGCTGCAGCTGTCTGAGGAATCGGACCGCTGGCAAGACGTCGAGGCCGACGAATTTCTGAAGGCACTCGAGACAGAGGTAGAGCGGTTGAGTGCCTGGGTGAGAGAAAGGGCGAAGGATCCGGCATTTTTCCCGGAGAAAAATAGCCGAGCGCCCGTCGGGGTCAAGTAGGAAGCAGGAAGGAACGAGCATGCGAACCCGAATATGCGACCAGCTCGGGATTGAGTTCCCGATATTCGCGTTCAGCCACTGCCGTGACGTAGTCGCGGCAGTGAGCCGCGCGGGAGGACTCGGTGTCTTGGGCGCAGTGGCGTTCCCGCCGGAGCAGCTCGAGATCGAGCTGAAATGGATCGACGAGCACGTAGACGGCAAGCCCTATGGCGTCGACGTCGTCATCCCCGCCTCGTACGAAGGCGCGGACCTGAGTTCGCTCGAAACGATGATCCCCGAGAAGCACAAGGAGTTTGTGGCCGGGATCATGAAGAAGTTCAACGTCCCCGACCTGCCGGAAGGCGAAGAGCAGATGGAGGGCCTCCTTGCGTGGTCGCGAGAGAGGGCGACGCCGCAGGTTGAGGTCGCCCTCGCCCACCCGATCAAGCTGCTGGTGAACGCGCTGGGGGCGCCGCCGAAGGAGATCATCGACAACGCGCACGCGAAAGACGTATTCGTGGCGGCGTTGATCGGCACAGCTGAGCAGGCGAAGCGCCAGGTCGAGGCCGGCGTGGATATCGTGGTCGCCTCTGGTACGGAGGCCGGCGGTCACACCGGCGAGATCAGCACGATGGTGTTGATCCCCGAGGTCGTCGATGCGGTGCACCCAACGCCGGTTCTCGCGGCCGGCGGAATCGGTAGCGGCCGGCAGATGGCGGCAGCGATGGCACTGGGGGCAGACGGGGCGTGGACAGGATCGATCTGGCTTACTGTGAAGGAAGCGGACACGAACCAAGTTGTCCAGGAGAAGCTACTGAACGCGACGTCCCGCGATACCGTACGAAGCAAGGCGATGACCGGGAAACGCGCGCGGTTATTGAAGACGGCGTGGACAGACGCGTGGGACAGCGAGGAGTCCCCGGGCACCCTGCCGATGCCGTTACAGTTCATGCTGACCGCGGAGGCGTTCCAGCGCATCAACAAGTACTCGGCAGCCGACAACCCGGGCGCCAAGGAACTTGTCTGGACGCCTGTCGGTCAGATCGTCGGCAGCATGAACAACGTGCGTTCGTGTCGCGACGTCATCTTCCAGATGGTGAACGAGTACATCCAGGCGGTCGGCGGACTGGATGAGACACTGGCCGTGGAAGAACCCGCACGCTAGGCCTGACTGACGAACTGATGCCGGTGATCACGGACGAGCAACAGGCGCTGATCGGGCGAGAGAGCGCGCCACGACCGGCGCCTCAGGCGGTCAATCCTGCCATGGCGAGTCACTGGTGTGAGATGGTCGAGGATCCAAACCCGATCCATCACGACGAAGAGTACGCTGCTTCAACGTGGCTCGAAGGCACGTTCGCGCCACCTACGATGCTATTCACATGGCTAATGCCGCCGGTCTGGCCGGAGGGCAACTTCAAGAGCCCGCTCAGAAAGCTAAACCTCGAAAGCTGCCCGAACACGATCGCGGTGAAGGCCGTGCAGGAGTACGAGAAACCCCTCCGGTACGGTGACACACTGACAATCACGAGCCAGATAGCGGATATCAGCGACGAGAAGACGACCCGACTGGGAACCGGACACTTCGTGACGACGAAGGACACCTTCCGGAATCCGGCGGATGAGATCGTCGGTACGCACAGCTTCACGCTGTTCATTTACCGTCCCGCCGGAGACAACGGATCATGACCGGCGAATGGAAGAAAGGCGACGTACTGCCGGCGATCAGCCTGCCACTGACGCTCCGCCGCTCGGTGCAGGCGGTCGCCGGGACGCGAGACTACTATCCGGTACACCACGATGAGAAGTTCGCTCGCGACAGCGGCGCGCAGGGCATCTTCTTCAACACGATGTTCCTCCAGGGTTTCGCAGGACGAGCGATCTCGGAGTGGTTCGGCAACGACGCGTTTCCGAGAAGGCTCGAGATCGCCATGCGCGGTTCCAACTACGTCGGCCAGACGCTGACGATAGAAGGAACGGTAGAGAGCGTTCGAGAGTCCGAGGGACGCCGGCTTGTAGACGCGGAGGCGACGATGCGTACGGAGGACGGACCGACCACCGGCGTGAAGATGACCGTGCAGCTGGGGCCCGGCAAATGAGCATACTGCGGGACCTGAACGTAGTCGAGATATCGGGCAACGGCGCTGCCGCCATGGCCGCGAAGCACTTCGCCGACTGGGGCGCCACCGTCACGATTCTCGAACCGGCCGACGGTACGCCCCTCCGATGCGAGCCACCAACCTACGAAGTAGACGGCGAACGGCACAGCGCCACCTGGGCGTGGCTATCACGCGGCAAGACGGCCGTTCGCGTCGGACCGGGTGCGAGCATGACGTTCGCCGATGCAATCAGCGCTTGCGAGAGCGCGGATGTGGTGCTGATCGAGAGCGAGCTGACCGAGAAGGTGCTCGGCATGAAGCCGAGTGAGGTGCGAGCGCGTTTCGAGGGCAAGACCACCTGCGTGCTGATCTCACCCTTCGGGAGCGAAGGGCCATACAAGGACTACCGTGCGAACGATCTCGGGCTGAACGCGATGGGTGGCTGGTCTAGCCTGCTCGGCGATCCTGCCCGCGAACCACTCCGTCCGGTCGGCGCCGCCGGTGACCTGATCCCCCGTCTCACGGGCTTGTACGCACTCGTCGGCTCGCTGATCGGACTGCGCCAAATCAAACAGGGCGGCGAGCCGCAGTTCGTGGACCTAGCGATGCAGCCGGTCGTGGCGTCGATGACGGTCGCGCCCTGGATGGTCAAGAGCATGGTGGGGATCCCCCATCACCGACGAGGGAATACGTGGCCAATGGGCGTGATGAAGTGCGCGGACGGCTATATCGGCTGCCCGCCGCTCACGCCGGCCCACTGGGAACTCATCTGCCAGCTGATGGAGATGGACGACGTGATCGAACCAGGCCGCGACATTATGTGGCGCATGGCAAACGGAGCGATGCTCGAGGAGCGTGCCCAACCATGGCTCGACCGCCACACCCGGGGCGACATCTTCGAGCAAGGTCAGGCGTTCCGCTTGCCAGCGGCGCCAGTCCAGACGATCCAAGACCGTCTGGACTGCCCTCAACTTGATGCTCGCAACTTCTGGACGCCGCGTGAGATCGACGGCAAGACCGTCAAGACGCCAAGCGTTACCTACTCGGTCGGCGGATTGGAACCCGTCGAGCGCGGACCGCTGAACGAAGCCGAATCGATCGACGTTCAACAGAAGGTCGCCGGGGCTACCGGAGCGGCCGTTGCGACTCTGCCGTTCGAAGGCCTCCGCGTACTCGACCTGACGCTTCTCTGGTCGGGCCCCTACGCAATGATGATGCTCGGCGCTCTCGGCGCCGACGTGATTAAGGTAGAGTCGATCCAGCGTCCCGATCCTTACCGATACACCTACGTACCGACTGTCGAAGGCAAGTGGTACGAACGAGGGCCGCTATGGAACGATAGCAACTGCAACAAACGAGACATCACGCTCGACCTGACGTCCGCTGCCGGCAAGTCGCTTCTTGAAAGCCTGATCGAGAACGCCGACATCGTGATCAGCAACTTCTCGAACCGCGTCCTGCCGAACCTCGGTCTCACCAGCGACCGCCTGCGTGAGATCAATCCTAAGCTGATCGCCGTGACGATGCCCGGGTACGGCCTCGGCGGACCCTGGGAAGGTTACGTCGGCTATGCCGTCGCCTTCGAGCAACTCGTCTGCGGCGAGATGACCGGCTACGTTGGCGACGTACCATCCTACTGCGGCGGCTTTTGCGATCCGATGGTCGGCATGCACGTCTTAACAGCGATCGAACTCGCCCTCCGCCGTCGCGAAGAGACTGGCGAAGGCACGGCGGTAGAGGTGACACAGTGCGAGACGCTCGATTCGCTCTTCGCACCCGAGCAGATCGCAGTCCAGCACGGCGCCCATATGCCTTCGCTTCGCGGCAATAAACACGAGTGGATGGCTCCGCACGACGCATACCGAACCGCTGGCCAAGACGAATGGATCACGTTCGCCGTCTCCTCCGACGAAGAGTTCGCCGCACTTGCTACCGGCTTAGGCGCGTTCGAGCTCGCGAAAGACAATCGCTTCGCCACAGTCGAGGCGCGGAAAAAGAATGAAACGGCCCTCGACGAGGCGCTATCGGTCCTAGTCAAGGACAGGGGCTCAGCCGAGCTGGAGCGGGAATTGCAGGCGAAGGGCGTCAAGGCATGTCGCGTGATCAAGGCGCACGAGCTGGCGGATGATCCAGGGCTGCGGAGCATCGGCTTCTTCCAGGAGCTGGATCGTGAGATCACCGGTACTCACACGTTCAAGACATGGCCATTCCGGTTCAGTTCGATCGACTCGAGCCACAAGCGGCAGCCGCCACTGCTCGGCGAACACAATCACGAGGTACTGACGACGCTGCTGGGCTTGAACGACGAAGAGATCGCTCTTCTCGAGGAGACGCAGGTCATCGGTACTGAACCCCTTGGTCTAGCCGGGTAGCCCAAGATGGAGTTCGCATATCCGGCAGACGTTCAGGAGTTCCGTGAACAGTTCAGCCGCTATCTTGACTCCGCACTGACGCCGGATCTGATCGAAGAGATACGAAGCGGCGGCAGAGAGACCGCCGGACCGCTCACCAAGAGGTTCTGGAAGGAGCTGGGCGAGGCCGGATACCTGGGCCTTGGTTGGCCGAAGGAGTACGGCGGCGGCGGAAAGTCGGTCCTCTTCCTCCACGCATTCAACTACGAGATGAACTACCGGCGGCTGCCGCTGCCGGTCGTCACACTGAACACCGTAGGACCGACGCTGATGCGGGTGGGCAGCGAGGAGCAGAAGAAGGAGTTCCTGCCGAAGATCCTGCGAGCCGAGATCGAGTTCTCGATCGGTTACACCGAGCCCGAAGCGGGCACGGACCTGGCATCGCTGACTACGTCAGCGGTCCGCGACGGGGACGACTACGTGATCAACGGCCAAAAGGCGTTCACAAGCGGCGCCCACCAGGCGGACTACCTCTGGCTGGCCGTACGCACGGACCCGGACGCGCCAAAGCACCGAGGCATCTCGATCCTGATCGTCCCGCTCGACTCGGAGGGGATCGAGATCGTGCCGTTCCCGACGATGTCCGGCGGGATGACGAACACGACGTTCTACGACGATGTGCGCGTACCGGTTTCGGCGTTGGTGGGAGAGGAGAACGCCGGCTGGAAATACATGACCACGCAGCTCGATTTCGAGCGCCTGGCGATCAGCCCGGTTGCGTATATCGAGCAGGTATACGACTGGCTGTGCGATCTGTTCCGTGAGCGTGGCCTGGGAGCCGACGAACAGTGGACACGCGTGATGCTGGCGGAGATGTCATCGGACCTGAGCGTGTTGAAGGTGATGGATCTGAAAACAGCGTGGATGGTGGCCGAGGGCGAGGTCCCCGTGTGGGAGGCGTCGCTCCTCAAGGTGCTGGCCAACGAACTGCGAGTAAAGCTACTGAACGACGCGATGCAGATGGTGGGGCGATCGGGGCTCGGCCGACGAGGATCGTGCGGAACGCCGCTCGACAACACGCTAGGCACGCTGGAGCAGCAGCTGCGGGAGTGCGTGATCCTGCTCTTCGGCGGTGGCAGCAACGACGTTCAGCGAGACATCATGGCCACGCACGGCCTGGGGCTGCCGAGGTAACTATGCAGTTCGGCGACTCCGAAGCCCAGAAGCTGCTCCGCAATACGGCGCGATCGTACCTGTCGGAGAAGTTCCCGTGGGACCGTCTTTACGCGATGGAGCGCGGCGACGAGACGCTGACCGAGGCCGACATCAAGGCCATGGCGGATCTGGGCTGGCTCGGGTTGCTGGCGCCAGAGTCGCAGGACGGCGGGGGCCTGTCGCTCGTCGAAGCGGCTGTGGTCGTCGAGGAGTTGGGCTACGCTGCCGTGCCGGCGCCGATCGCGGCAAGCAACATCGCCGCGTATCTTCTTTCGAACGTTCCGGAAACCGCCGCCCAGAAGCACCTCGTTTCACTGGCGGCGGCCGAGCACCTTTACACGATCAACGAAACGAGCCGCCGTAGAAACACCGCTGGGGACAACGACACGATCTCCGCGAGCGGTGGCACCGTATTTGCGGTGCCGTTCGCGGACTCGGCCGCGTTCCTGCTGACCCCGGTCGCCGGGGCGGACGGAACAGCGGCGTTCGCTCTGATGCCGCTCAACGGTGCGACGTTGGACCAGTTGCAGCTCATCGATCGCTTGGTCTACTACGACGTGCACTTCGACACCGCAAACGTCACCAACGCGATCACGATCGCTCGCGGTAAGGATGCTGAGGAGCTTCACGAGCGATCAGATGCCTTGGTCACGGCGTTCACACTGATCGAACTGGTGGGGATGATGAAACGAATCATGGAGATGACGACTGAGTACATCTCCAACCGAGTGCAGTTCGGGGTGCCGATCGCGAAGTTCCAGGCGGCGAGGCATCGCGCGGCGGAGCTTCTGATGCAGACGGAAACCACGCGTGAGAGCGCCTACTATGCGCTGTGGCGCTTCCAGGAAGACCCTTCGGACACGGACGAGATCTGGAAAACGAAGCACTGGGCGATCCGCGCCGCCGCTCGAGTGTATGAGATCGTTCACCTGCTGCACGGCGGCGTCGGCGTCGGGACGGACTATCCGGTACACCTCTACACACAGGGGATCGCGGCGTTCGCGGTGCGCGGCGGCACGATGAACGAGATGGTCACGCGCACGATCGAATCGATGCGCCTGACTGCCGCCGGATGACGATCCGCAACAAGGCCGCGATCGTCGGCATCGGCCAGACCGAGTTCTCTAAGAACTCCGGCCGCAGCACGCACCGGATGGCGCTCGAAGCGATCCTCGGCGCCCTTGACGACGCAGGACTCGAACCCGCGGAGATCGACGGCATGGTGAAGATGGGCGCGAACGACGATGTCTTCGAGATCGATCTCCTGCGCTCGCTCGGCCTCGACAACCTGCGCTTCTTCGCGGAGATACCCCACGGCGGCGGCGCTGCTTGCGGCACGATCGCCGGAGCCGTCGCGGCGGTGACCGCGGGCATGGCTGACGTCGTCGTTACGTTCCGGGCGTTGAACGAACGATCCGAGCGGCGTTTCGGCGAGTCGACGGTTGGTGGAGGTATCGGAGGATGGATGCAGTACAACATGCCGCACGGCTTGGTGACGCCCGCGCAGTGGATCGCGATGTACGCCCAACGCTACCTGCACGAGTACGGACATACGACCGAGGAGTTCGGACGCGTTTCGGTTCTCACGCGGAAGCACGCGGCGACGAACCCGCACGCGATGATGTACGAACGTCCGGTGACGTTGGAAGAGCACCAGAGTTCGCGCTGGATCACGGAGCCGCTACGGCTGCTCGACTGCTGCCTCGACACCGACGGCGCCTGCGCAACGGTCGTCGTGTCCGCCGAGAAAGCGAAGTCGCTGAAGGGAACGCCCGCCTACATCGCGGCGGCGGCGCAGGGAACGGGCACGCGGTCCGAGATGATGACGAGCTACCAACGGAAGAACATCGCACGGCTCGAGGAAGCGGAAACGACCGGGAAGGAACTGTACCGTGTCGCGGAAATCGAACCGAAGGACATCGACGTAGCCGAGATCTACGATCACTTCACGCCGATGGTGCTGATGGCGCTCGAGGCGTATGGCTTCGCGAAGCCGGGCGAGGCGCCAAAGCTCTTCCAGAACGGAGCGCTCGAGCTGGACGGCGAGATGCCGCTGAATACGCACGGAGGCCACCTCGGCGAGGGCTACCTTCACGGCTTCGGTCACATCGTCGAAGGCGTGCGTCAGATCCGCGGCACGGCGGTGAATCAGGCGAGCAACGTGAAGACCTGCCTCGTGACCAGCGGCACCGGCGTACCGACGAGCGGGATCATCCTCTCGCAGGAGGCGTACTAGTGCAGGACCTGCCGCGGCCGGTGCCACGCGGTGACCGTGACACGGCTCCGTTCTGGGAAGCGCAGCGCGAGCACCGGCTTACGTTCCAGCGATGCTCCAACTGCAACGAGGTCCGCTATCCAGTCGGCCCCATGTGCCCCGAGTGTCGCTCGTTCGAGTTCGAATGGATCGAGTCGAGCGGGCGCGGAACGGTCTACAGTTTCACCGTTGTGCGCCACCAGACGCACCCCGCCTTCGCTGTGCCGTACACCGTCGCGCTCGTTGAGATGGAAGAAGGGCCGCGCCTTATAGCAGAACTCAAGGGTGACGGGGCAGCGTCACCAGAGATCGGAACGGCGGTGAAGGTGGAGTGGGTCGACCACCCGAAGCAGCCGCTGCCGGTTTTCGTACCGGACCAGGAGCAATCTTGACCCGCAAGGTATCCCACGCTAAGGTTCTAACGCCCAGCGCCGGGACGCATGGAAGGAGATCACGTGGCAGATAAGGACTACTTCATCGCAGCCTCCGAGTGCCATCTTATGGGCGACTTCACGGAGTTCGGATACTACCCAGACGTGTCACGCTGGTTCCGCAGCGCCATGAAAGGTGTCGCGCGCGTTTGGGGCGCACCTAATCCCCCAAAACTTCCGCGCGCCGATGAGCTGATCAAGCAGATGGACGAGTCCGGCATCGACGTCGGCTTCGGCCTGCGGGAGTCGATGATGGACGTCACCGGCTTTTCCGCGCCGATGTCAACGAACGGCTTCATCATGAAGGAGATCGCGCCTTATCCGGACAGGCTGTTCCTCGAATGCAACGTCGGGCCGATCCTGCACCGGGGAGTCGATAACGCAATCTGGGAGCTGGAGTATCTCGTCAAGGAGCGCGACGCCAAGTTGTGCAAGGTCTACGCGTGCGAGGACGGACCGCTCAATCACCCGGACATGTGGCCGTTCTACGCCAAGGCGTCGGAGTTGGACATCACGCTGACGATCCACATGGGGATGGCTTACGTGGTACCGCAGCCGACGAAGTACACACTGCCGATTCTTCTCGACGAGGTGATGCTGGCGTTTCCTGACCTGAAGGTCATCGCCTACCACATGGGCTGGCCGTACCACGAAGAGATGTTCGGGATGGCCGGAAAGCACAAGAACCTGTTCATCGGCATCTCCGGCATCGTCGGATGGTTCTCACGCGCCCCCTACAAGGGGTATCACCTGATCGGCGAAGCGTTGGAGTGGGCAAGCGCGGACAAGGTCGTGTTCGGTCTCGACTGGCCGGGCGTCGACATGAAGGCGTGCGTCGACTACATGACGAACTTCCAGATACCGGAAGAGCTGCAGCAGCAGTACGGCTACCCGCAGGTGACA
>JACZRQ010000052.1:11240-17578 GCA_022574655.1 Chloroflexota bacterium | reverse complement strand
GCGTCGTGTCGACGATCTTCTGGTCCGTGATGATCATCGTCACGCTGACCTACATCACGCTGGTGATGCGCGCCGACAACAACGGCGAAGGCGGGATCATGGCGCTGATCACGCTGCTGCGCCGATGGACCGGCCAGCGCGGCCGCCGCACCGCGATGTTCCTAGCCGGCTTGGGCTTGTTCGGCGCCGCACTGTTCTTCGGCGACGGCCGCACGTCCCTCGTTGAGATGAAAATTGTACCACGCGGTCGATTGGGGCCTCCCCCAGCTCCCTGGATTCAGACCCGCCGCGTAATCCTGGGCGCGCGATAGCGCCTTGTCCGCGGCCTCGAAATCGCCGGCAAAAGCATGGTACGCGGCGAGCTTTGCATAGCGCCCGGCGAGTCCTCCCCGTTGTCTTTCCGGGATCGCGGCGAGCGTCCAATTCATGAACTTGACGGCGCGCCGATAGTTGCCCCGCTCGAAGTGGCGATCGGCTTGCGTTTCCGCGCCGCTTGCACCGTCCGCCAGATGGACTCGGACGCGGAGACGAGGCCACCGCCGCTGTCGATGTCCAGCACGATCGCGTCGGGCCGGGTCTCGGTGGCGCTGCGCAGCGCTTCGGCGCCGTCCTCGGATCCGAAGGCGCGCCGGATGTTCGCAAGCTCGTAGCGGAAGTGGCCTTCGGGGTCGGCGAGCTTGGTCGCTCTGCGCACGACTCTCTTGGTCAATCTGGCGGTGATCGGCGAGAGCTTCGTGAGGGTCTGGCAGTACTCGTTGAAGCGATCGGCGAACTGATCGTCAGGGACGACCTCACCAACGATTCCCATTTCGTGCGCCTCTGGCGCGAGGACCGTGCGGTTCTCGAGAAGGAATCTCATTGCCTGTTCGTAGCCGATCGCTTGAGGGAGTGTCCACGACAGACCGCCGTCAGGCGATCCGCCGATGCGTGGATAGCCGGCGATGAGGCGGGCGCTCTCCGCAGCGATGCGAACGTCCGCGGCCATCGCCAGCGAGAATCCAGCGCCGACGGCTACGCCGTTGATGCCGGCCACGATTGGCTTGTCGCACTCCTCCCGCAGCGTCAGCGGGATGCGGCTGACCCAGCCGAGGTCGTCCAGAATGGACTCCTGTTCAGTCAGCGGGGTGCCTTCGTGATCGCTGCCGCCGGTGAGGTCGAGGCCCGAGCAGAAGGCGTCATCCGTGCCGGTTATGCCGATGACCCAGACGTTGTCGTCCTTGGTCGCCGCCTCTACGGCCGATACGATGCCCCAGGCAAGTTCGTTTGACAAAGCGTTCTTCTTTTGCGGACGGTTGAGACGGAGGGTTCTGACGTAACCAGAGTCTGTGATCTCCAGGACGTTTCCCATTACGAGGACTCCTTTCCGGAGTAGGTTGGTTTGCGTAATATCGCTGGATGGGGTGTTATCCGGGTGCCCACGGGCATTCGAAATTCTAACCTATGGCGTTCCGGCGCTCCGTCAGATTATGTGGCACGGCGCGTGCCAACACAAGTTGACGATGCCGTAGTTGAAGCCCGATTATTGGGGGCATGAGAAGTGTCACCGCCTCTGCCTCCGAGCGTATTGGTAAGGCGAAGGACGGTCGCCGCGCGTGGCGCGAGCGCAACCGGAATGCAGTCGTGGACGCGCTCCTAGACCTGTATGAGGATGGTGTCCTCAATCCGGGTGCGCAGGAAGTCGCGGCTCAGTCGGGTGTGTCTCGGCGCTCGGTGTTCAGGTACTTCGATGATATGGACGAGCTGTGCAGGACGGCGATCGAGCGCCACAGTGCGAGAGTCAGCCACTTGTTCGAAGTCGAGAGCCTTGGTGAAGGACCCGTCACGGATCGCATCGACCGCTTGGTCGAGCAGCGGACGAACCTCTTCGAGGCGATCGCTCCCGTAAGGCGGATCGCTCAGCTTCGGGCGCCGTTTCAGCCGATCATTGCGACGGAGCTCGATGGAGCCCGGAAGCTGCTCCGGCGCCAACTCGAGCAGCAATTCGCGCTTGAGCTGGACCAGCTAGAGGCAGAAGAGCGCGACGAGACGCTGGCGGTGATGGACGTGCTTGCATCGTTCGAGTCGTTCGACTTGTTGAGGCGAGTACAGGGGCTGAACTTCGCGCACGCAGCGGATGCGATGCGGCACGGCCTACGCGCGTTAATCGGCTAAGACTGCAGTTCGGCGATGTGCTTCGAGGCGAACTCCTCGATCACTGCTCCGGCGTCCCGCATGTGGCGCGGGTCAACGCCGAGAATCGCGTGCGAAATCCCCTTCTCCTTCAGATTCGCAAGGGACTCAGCGGCGCGTCCCGTCTCGTTGGGGATGAGGACGCCCGCGCCCTCGATGGCGATCTTGAGATTGTCGGGGTCGCGGCCGGCGTCGATCGCGGCTTGTTTGGCGATCTCGAAGTCTGAATCGAGCGTCGGCATCGAGAGGGGCGTGGCGAGCCAGCCATTGGCGTACTGTCCGATGCGACGTAACTGACCCTTGCTCCCGCCGCCGAGCCAGATTGGGATACCGTCTTTCTGTACCGGTTTGGGGTTGCTGGTCCAGTCGACGGCTTCGTAGAACTCGCCTTTGAAGTCGACCCACTCGTCGGTCCAAAGCGCGCGGATGAGCTGGAGACATTCGTCCATACGCTTGCCTCGCCGCTCGAACGGCACGGAGAGCACTTCGAACTCCTCTTTCCACCAACCGACGCCTGCGCCGAGCACGAAGCGTCCGCCGGATAGGACGTCGATCGTGGCCATGATCTTGGCGTGGAGGACCGGCTGGCGCATCGGTAGGACGAGGACGGAGGTGCCGAGCTTGACTCGCTTTGTGATGCCCGCGAGGAAGGCAAGCAACGTCAGCGGCTCGAGGAAGTCCATTGTGGGCGGGAAGCCGAGCTTGCCGTCCGGCGAGTACGGGTACCTCGACTGCTGGTCTTTTTGTAAGACGACGTGGTCGAAGACCCAGATACCATCGTAGCCAGCTTCGTCCGCGGTCCTGGCGAAGGCAGCGACGTTGTCGGTAGCGGCGGGTGGTCCGACCTGCGGAATGTGAATGCCGATTTCCATGGGTTACTCCTTCGCCATCTCGGTGCGTGCCGTGACCTCGATTTCAGCCTTATCACGCTTGCTATTTCGTCTGAACGTCGCCTTGTGTATCTTGCCTGTGAACGCAAATGGGCCTTCGTAGTCGTCGACGACCGTCGATAGGCGGTCGCAGCCGATGTCGGTACCGGTAGACCCCATCATACGCACGATCTGTGGAATCTCGATGGCGCCGATGTCAGCGCCGTCCACGGCGAGCGTGATGACGCCCGTTAGCCCGGTTTTGACGAATCGCGCTTCGAGCTGATGGTCTCCGGGTGAGAGGTCCAGATCGAACGCGCCGCGTACGTGGCGGCCGAGGGCGTTGTAGTCGAACTGGAGCTTGCCATCTTTGATGAAGAAGGTTGTGCCGACGTTGTGGCTACCGCGGGCGAAGAGCACGCCCTCGCAGCCGCCTTCTCGGACGGACACATCGAAGGTGGCGCTCCAAGCGCGGCCACCCATCGTCGGCGAGGTGTCGGCGGGCATGTGCGCGATCGGGGGATGGTAAACGTATTCGCCGCGATAGTGGGGGCTATCGGGTCGGGGAGAGGCGCGGAATAGTTCGATAGTGCGGTCGTCGAGGGGGAGGACATCGTTGGCCTCCGCCTCCGACCACCATCTGTCCGTCAGCTCCTTCAGCTTGCCGGGGCGCTCGTCGGTGAGATCGTGACATTCCGAGAAGTCCTCATCGAGGTTGAAGAGCGACCACTCTTCGTCGTCAAACGGTGCGCCCTTGGTGTGGTACGTGACGGCCTTCCAGCCGTCCAGCCAGAGGCCACGATGTCCGAACTGCTCGAAGTACTGGGGGCCGCGCCGAGTAGCAATGTTGGGATCGTCCCATGTGTATACCAGGCTTTCGCCGTGCAGGGGGATCTGTGGGTGGCCGCCGAACTGCTCGGGCAGGTCGATGCCTGTGACGTCCAGGATGGTTGGTGTGATGTCCGTGACGTGGCAGAACTGGCGCCGAATGCCGGTGTCGTTGATGCGCGTCGGCCAGTGGATTATGAGCGGGTCGCGGACGCCGCCGCCGTAGGTGTTCTGCTTGTACCAACGAAGGGGCGTGTTGCCCGCCTGAGCCCAGCCCCAGGGGATGTTGCTGTGCGAGTGCGGCCCGCCGATGTCGTCGAGGTGGTTGGCGACGATGTCGTCGATGTCTTCGCTGATCCCGTTAAAGAAGCTGAACTCGTCCATCACGCCGTTGGGGCCGCCCTCCTGGCTGGCGCCGTTGTCGGAGAGAACAAGAAGGAGCGTGTCGTCGAGCAGGTTCTGCGCCGCGAGGAAGTCGACAAGACGGCCGATCTGGGCATCGGTGTGTTCGAGGAAGCCGGCGAAGGCTTCCTGAAGGCGTGCCGCGAAGACCTGTCCGTTTTCGGGGAGGTCCGCCCACGGGAGCACACCGGGGTTGCGGCCGGCGAGTGCGGTCCCCTCTGGCACGACGCCCATCTCGAGCTGTCGAGCGAACCACTCCTCTCGCGCCGCGTCCCAGCCGCTGTCGAACTTGCCCCGATACTTCTCGATGTATTCCCGGGGCGCTTGGTGCGGGGCGTGCGTGGCGCCGAACGCGACGTACAGGAAGAAGGGACGGTCGGGACGAACGGAGGTGAGGTCCCGGATCCAGCCGATGGACTGGTCGATGAGGTCTGCGCTGACGTGATAGCCATCAGCGGGTCCGGTGGGTGGGTCGATGTGATGGTTGTCGGCTGTGAGTTCGGGGTAGAACTGGTCGGTCTCACCCTGGAGGAAGCCGTAGAAGCGGTCGAATCCCTTCTGAAGGGGCCAGTTGCGGTGAGGGCCCGCGGCGGAGCATTCCTGCATTGGGGCGAGGTGCCACTTTCCGGCAGCATAGGTCGCGTAGCCGCTGTCCCGTAAGAGTTCGGCAACGGTTGCGGCGCGGGGCGTGATTGCGCCACGCATGTTGGGGAAGCCAGTGTCGAAATTCGAGACGCCGCGCATGCCGATAGGGTGGTGGTTGCGGCCGGTGAGGAGGCAGGCGCGGGAGGGAGAGCAGAGGGCGGTTGTGTGGAAGCTGTTGTAGCGAACGCCGCCCGCCGCCAGCCGGTCGATGTTCGGTGTCGCGATCGTGGAGCCGTAGCAGCCGAGGTGTGCGAACCCGGTGTCGTCGAGGACGATCATGACGACGTTGGGCGCGGAGTTGGGCGGGGAGGGAGCGTCGGGCCACCACGGTTCTGACTCGGCAATCGTGCGGCCGATACGGCCTTTGAACTCGGGTTCGCTTCTGATCATGGTGACGCTCCTTCGTGCGAGGGGAGAAGAGGTAGCGGTCGCGAGGTCTTTCTATCGTGTTGGCACTGCGAGTGTCAAGATGTTGACACCGCAAGTGCCACGTTTATACTTTGGAGGCGGCATGGATGGCGCCAATCGCCCGACATGCGTCATGAGTTACATGAGGGAGGTAACGATGGCTATCTATCCTACACCGGAGCAGATGCAAGAACTGATGAAGGGACCAGCCGACTCACCCGTCGTAATGGTGAACCTCCTGAAGTTCAAAGCGAAAGCAGACGCATCGGAGGGAGACGTGTCAGGTGTGGAAGCGTACATGCGGTATGGCGCGAAGATGCGGGAGTTCGTCGAGTCCAAGGGTGGGCGCTCCATCTGGTCCGGCCGTGTCGACTCCCAGGTGATCGGCGAGGACGGTGATGGTTTCGACGTCGTGGCTCTCGTCGAGTACCCGTCGCGGGCGGCGTTCCTGAAGATCGTCAGCGATCCATACGTCGAGAAGGACATTGGAATGCACCGTGCGGCTGGACTGGAGATGCAGTGGCTGATCGCTACTACGGAGGCGCCGTAGGTGACTGACGAATCCGCTCCTCTGCTCCTGGAACGGGACGGCGGGGTAGCGACAGTGATCATCAACGATGCGCCGCGCAACCGGTTGGGTCTGGAGTTCATGGACGAACTCGAGCGGCGGATCGAGGAGCTGGCGATCGACAAGTCGGTCCGGGCGATCGTGGTCAGGGGAGCGGGGGAAGAGAACTTCTCCGTAGGCATGAACCTGAAACAACTCCCCGCCGGTGTCGAGAGAATGGGGAGTATCGAAGCGGTCTTCGATCAACGACTCCGCGTACTGGCCGCGATCGAGAACATGGAGAAGCCATGGATCGCCGTGATGTACGGATATTGCCTTGGGGGTGGTCTGGAACTGCCGCTAGCCTGCCACTTCCGCCTCGCCGCGGCTGAGGGCGCTAAGATAGGTCTTCCGGAGATGGATCTGGGTACTGTGCCGGCCTGGGGTGGAACAGCCCGGCTGACGCGGTG
>JACZRQ010000052.1:0-11230 GCA_022574655.1 Chloroflexota bacterium | reverse complement strand
GATCAAGCTCTGGACATGATCCTGCGCGCCAAGAAGATATCGGGCCCGGAAGCGCTTCAGATCGGTCTGGTGCACGAGGTTTGGCCGAACGACGAGCTTCAGGCGCGTGCGCGGGCGTTGGCGAAGGAACTTGCGGCTGGCCCTGGGATAGCGATCGCAGGCGTCTTGCGGGCAGTCGTCGGCTCGGCCGACAAGACGCTGGAGGAGGCGCTGGCCGCGGAGCGGCGAGCGGTGATGCAGACGATGGGAACGAAGGATCAAGCAGAAGGCATGCGAGCGTTCATGGAGAAGCGCAAGCCGAACTTCAAGGGGGAGTAATGGACAAGATGGCAGAGACGGGACGGGACTTTATCATCAAGAGGGACGACTGGGGAACGTGCAAGTTCGTGCCGGCGGCGGTTCCGACTGATCTTGAGCCGGGCGAGGTTGTGTTCCGGGTCGATCGCTTTGCGATGACTGCGAACAACATTACCTATGCGCAGGTCGGCGACATGATCGGCTATTGGAAGTTCTTCCCAGCGGAAGAAGAAGGTTGGGGGCGGATACCAGTGATGGGATTCGCGGACGTGGTTCGTTCGAATCACCCGGATGTGCCGGAGGGCGACCGGGTGTTCGGCTTCTTCCCGATGTCGAATCACCTCGTCATCCAGGCCGACCGTGTGACGCCGGAGCAGTACTTTGATGTGGCGGCACACCGAGCGGAGTCGGCAGCGGTGTACAGGACGTACACTCGGGCGAGCGGCGACCCGCTCTATGCGGCGGATCGCGAGGACCGGCACATGTTGCTCTGGGCACTGTTTATGACTTCGTTTATGGTTGACGACTTCATGGCCGACAACGATCTGTTCGGCGCGAAAACGTTCGTAATCTCAAGCGCGTCGAGCAAGACGGCGATCGCGTTGGCGTACATGCTCTCCGAGCGGGGGCGTGGCGAGGTGATAGGGCTGACGTCGCCTGGCAACGTTGCGTTCGTGGAGGGCCTTGGGTTCTACGACCGAACGATCACCTACGACAACGTCGGGTCCCTGTCGGCTGATGTGCCGACGGCGTTCATCGACCACGCTGGAACTGGTGAGGTGGTGAGCGCGGTGCATCATCACTTGCAGGACAATTTGAAGTACAGCGGAATTGTGGGGATGACCCACTGGGGAGCGGCCAGGAACGCTAGTGTGTTGCCAGGTCCTGCGCCGGCGATGTTCTTCGCACCGACGCAGATTCAGAAACGGAGCGAGGAATGGGGCGCCGAAGGGTTGCAGAAGCGTGTCGGTGAGGCCTGGGTGAAGTTCCGAGACTCGAGCGACGTGTGGCTGAGCGTTTCGCGCGGCTACGGGACAGAGGCGGTCGAGCGCGTGTACAAGGAGACGCTCGAGGGGCGCGCCAAGCCGAGCCAAGGGAACGTTCTGTCGCTCTGGGAGCGGGAGGGCTAGAGAGCACGACGAGCACGCCAAGAGCGACAGATCGAGAAGTAGAAGTAGTAGTTAAGTACAGAAGGAGTCAGAACATGGAATCACTGAGAACGCCTGATGAACGTTTCGTGGATTTGCCGGGGTACAGGTTCGAGCCGCACTATCTCGACGTTCCGGATGGCGAGGGTGGTTCCCTGCGCATGCACTACGTAGACGAGGGGCCGTCTGACGCGAACCCGGTGTTGATGATGCACGGCGAGCCATCGTGGTGCTACCTCTACCGGAAGATGATCCCGGGGATCATCGCCGCTGGGCACCGGGCGCTGGCGCCGGACTTGATCGGGTTCGGGCGCTCAGACAAGCCGGCGCAGAAGGAAGACTACACGTTCCAGAGACACGTCGACTGGATGACCTCATGGGTCGAGCAGCTCGATCTGCAGAACATCACCTTCTTCGGTCAGGACTGGGGATCGCTGATCGGCCTGCGCGTCGCCGCCGAAAACCCGGACAGATACGATCGCATCATTATTGGTAACGGCGGTCTTCCGACGGGAGATCGGCCGGCCGGGGAGGCGTTTCTGCGCTGGCAGAAGTTTTCGCAGACTTCTCCGCAGTTCGATATCGGTCGTCTCATCAACGGTGCAACAGTAGCGCAACTATCCGAAGAGGTTATCGCCGCGTACGATGCGCCGTTCCCAGACGATTCCTACAAGGCCGGTGCCCGCATCTTCCCATCGCTGGTTCCGACGTCTCCCGACGATCCCGCGGCGCCGGCGAACCGGAAGGCGTGGGAGGTTTTCCAGAAGTGGGAGAAGCCGTTCCTGACGACGTTCAGCGACTCCGATCCGGTGACGAAGGGCGGCGAGCGAGCGCTACAGGCGATGATACCGGGCGCTAAGGGACAGCCCCACGTGATGATCGAGGCTGGAGGCCACTTCTTGCAGGAGGATAAGGGCGAGGAGCTGGCGGGGCTCGTTGTCGATTTCATAGCGAAGACGAATTAGGCGACACAAGCAGTCTAGTTGACGATATGAGCGAACGATTCGAGATCGTGTTTCTGGGAACGGGCGGACCGCTCCCGAACGCCGATCGTTGCGGAGCAGGTCATGTTGTGGTGGCCGGTGATACGAACGTCCTTGTCGATTGCGGATGGGGGGCTGCCCGCAAGCTGATTCCATCTGGAGTAACGCCGTCCAGCATTGGTACGGCGCTGTTCACGCACATGCACAGCGATCACATCACGGACGTTCCCGACTTTCTGTTCTTGCGCTGGGTAACGGGCGCTACGACTCCGCTGCGCGTCTACGGGCCTGAAGGCACCCAGGAGATGATCGATGGCTTCATGATGGCGCTGCGCCGGGACATTGGGTTTCGCATCGCGCATCACGGTGACAAGCTCCATCCGAACGGGATCAAGGTAGAGGTGGAAGAGATTCCGGCGACGGAGTCGCGGAGACAGTTTCTCGACATCGGCGCGCTTCGGTTTGAGAGCTTCGAGGTCAATCACTTTCCCGTGGTGCCCGCGCTCGGTTTCAGGGCGACGTATGACGATCGCTCAGTGGTGCTTTCCGGGGACACGAAGATGTGCGATTCCCTCTCAGCCGCCTCGCGGGATGTCGACATGCTCGTTTGTGAGGCGTTGAACGTTCCGATGCTTCAAGGGATGATCGATTCGCTGAGGCCAAACGCGCCGCTTCAGGCCGGAACTCTGGAAGACGTGCCGTCGTATCACATCTCCACGCCGGAGATCGCGGAGCTTGCTCGAGACGCGAACGTGGGTGAGGTTGTACTGACACACGTCCTACCGTCGGTCAAGAACGACTCTGCCGCCGAAGAAGCGTTTATGAAGGGAATGAGCGACGTTTACCCCGGGAGCATCAGAATGGCGCGCGACACGCAGCGAATTCCGGTGCGGAAGCGGGACAGTTGATGTCGGACACCGATATCTTCGTGGAGTCTCTAGGCAGCCGCGTTCGGGCGATGAACAGCCTTTGGAAGCAGGCGATCAGCGATCTGACGCTGGATCAGGTGAACCACCACGAGCGGGACGGCGTGCTTCCGATCGCCTTTAGCTTCAGCCACTTCATCCAGGCGCAGGACCAGTCGGTCAGCATGTTCTTCTTGAAGCGGCCGACGATCTGGCTCAGCGGTGGGTGGGCCGAGAAGATCGGCGTCGCCGTCGATGCGCTGGGCCGTGAGGAAACGGTCGAGGAGATGCAGCAGCAGCGCTTCGGCGATCTGGACGCCTGGAAGGCATACCAGGAGCAAGTGCTGGCGCGGACGGACGAGACACTGAGTACTGTGACTGTCGACCTATTGACCGAAGTGGTGATCCCGCAGCTTCCGCCGAACATGCAAAACATTTTCTGCGGTATCGTCGTCGGGCCCGGCAAACCGATACGTAAGCTCGAGGTGCTGGAGTGCTTCGTGTACCAGCACGGCCTTCGCCATATGGGTGAGGTGGAACACGGGAGGGCGCTGGTCGGTCTCGGTGGTATGACGAGTTAGCATTGAGCGAAGAGGAGGAATCGCGGTGAGCAAGAATCCAGTGTGTGAGCTGTACGGGATTCGGTACCCGTTGGTGATGGGCGGGATCACGCCGAAGCCCGAACTGGGTGCGGCGGTATCGAACGCCGGTGGTCTCGGTTGCATTGAGGGGATCGCTCCGCTCGACCAGATGCGCGAGCAGATTAGGAGGTTCCGAGAGCTGTCCGACAAGCCGTTCTCGATCAACTTTCCGCTGGCTATGGGTAATCCCGAGCAGGTGCAGGAGCGGGCGAAGATCGTCATCGAGGAGAAGGTGCCGGCGGTGATTACGTCGGCCGGAAGTCCAAAGATCCTGACCGGCATGCTCAAGGAAGCTGGAGTGATCGTCGCGCATGTTGTGGCGGGTATTTCGCATGCTCGCAAGGCCGCCGCCGCCGGTGTCGATGCGCTCATCGCCGAGCCGACCGAATCGGGTGGGTATCGAGGCGCGAACGAGATCAGCATGATGGTGCTGATTCCCGCAGTGCGCCGGACGCTGCCCGACCTGCCATTGATCGCCGCGGGAACGGTCGCCGATCGCGCCGGTCTGGTCGCTGTGATGGCGCTCGGTGCCGACGGCGTTCAGCTTGGAACTCGCCTTGTGGTGACGAAGGAGGCTGAGGGCTCGTACGGGGACCACGTCAACAAGCTGATCCTAGCCGCGGACGACACGTCGACGATGTCAGCGGACGGGCGGATCCGTCCGCGTATCTCGAAGCCGGAGTTCGCAGAGGCAGTGCTCGGCACGAGCAGCAAACGGACGCAGATGGGTCAGGTCTCGGCGTTGATTGACAAGGTCGTGACGGTCGATGAGGTGTTCAAGGAGCTGTTCGAGGGTGGGGAAGAGCACGCGCAATCGGTCGCGGATCGCCTGAAACAACTGACAAGGGTCGGTCAGACCGCCTAGAATCTAGGTGACGACGATATGCCAACCGGCACCGGCCGAGGTCCATCCCGAACTTATCCTCGGCGAAGCTCGGTGACCGGGTGGCGAAGGAGGCTTCGATGAAAATGAACGTAAAGCCGATTCCGACTCTGTCGGAACGGATCAACGAGATTCGAAATTCAACGGCGGAGATCGTTAACAAAGAGATTCTCCCGAATGAGAACCAGCTTTGGGCCTGGCGCACCAACGGAAGCCTGACCGATTCCGATCGGCGAGAGGCCCACGACCTTCGCGAGAACATCAAGGCGACCGTGAAGGAAGCGGGCCTGTGGGCGCCGCACCTGCCTCCGGAGTACGGCGGTTGCGGACTCAGCTTTCTGGAGCACGCCTACATGAACGAGGTCCTCGCATATGCTGCGGGCGCGGCGGCACTATTCGGTGTCGTTGCACCGAACTCCGGAAACCAAAAGATACTGCTCAAGTATGGGACTGACGAGCAGAAGAAGAAATGGCTCGTTCCGCTCACAGAGGGCAGAATGGAGTCCGCCTTTTCGATGACGGAACCTGACCAGCCCGGCTCCGATCCGCGCTCGATAAAGACGTTGGCGCGTCGTGACGGAGATGATTGGGTGATCAACGGTCACAAGTGGTTCACATCGAACGGCAAGCGGGCCGACTTCTTCATCGTCATGTGCCGCACCGAAGATCCGGATGCGCCTGCGGAGCGAAATGGGGCGATGACGCAGATCATCGTTCCTTCGGACACGCCCGGCGTGAACATTATCCGCGGCGTTCCAGTCTGGGGCCGGAGTAGCGACCACTGCGAAATCAAGTACGAGGACGTTCGCGTGCCGGTTACAAACGCACTCGGCAGGGAAGGCTCAGGCCACGAGGCGGCTCAGGAACGGCTCGGCGCGGGGCGTGTTTACCACTGCATGAACTCCGTTGGGCAGATGTGGCGCGCCTTCGATCTAATGGTCGAACGCTCGATGGTCCGAGAAGTCCACGGAGGGCTGCTCGAGACAAAGCAGTTCATCCAGGGGTTCATCGCGGAGTCGTACATCGACATCCAGGCAGCGCGGTTGATGACGATTCACACCGCGGAGAAGATGGAGAGCAACGTTGACCCCCGAACGGATATTTCAGCGATCAAGATCTTCGTGCCGGCCGCCTATACACGGGTTGTGGACCGCGCGATCCAGGTCTGGGGTGCCGCCGGCGTTTCCGGCGACCTACCACTGGCGGAAATGTACCTGGGTGCAAGGACGTTGAGACTGGCGGATGGCCCGGACGAGGTGCACAAGATCCTGATCGCCAAGAACATACTGAAGCAGTACCACTCTGGGGAAGGGTGGGACTTCGGTAACTAGCCCGGCCAGATACGCCTGGGCTCACGCCCAGCGCCTGCGGAGAAATAGGTGGATGTGCTCCGCCGATGCGCCATCCGTCGTGCGGGCCTCGGCGCTCTGTACTGCATGGTCAATCTCATGCCTGCAGAGAATTCCTAGCCTGCGGAGAAGGTGCCGTATCTCGGTCTTCACCGTGTTGATCGAGATTTCGTAGCTGACAGCGATGTCGCGATATGTCGCACCCCGAGCGATATCGATCAGCCGTTGGCGAAGGACTCGAGTGAGGCGCGCCTCGTCAGCGACTCTCAGCAGAGCCTGCTCAACTGTGGTTGATAGCTGTGTCTGGCGAAGTCTATCGGCAGCCAGGCTCAAATACTCCCCCTGAATGGACGGCTCGTGTGGCTGGGGAATCAGTATGCAGGGATGCGTGCTGGTTCGAAGCGCGAAACGGCGGTTTCAGCCGAAAGGAATTGCGGAGTAATGTGAAGGTTTCTTGACGCGGGCTGGGGAGCTAGTCGACGACCGCTAGTTCGTCGCCGGTCTCGACGTTGGCTTTCGCCGCAGCACCGGCGGCGAGCTCCAGCGCCTTCTTGCCGCCGCCACCAAGAGCGGCGCGCCACGGCTTGATCCCCGAGACTACCTTCTTGACGCGACCTTCATCGTCAAGAAACACGACGTCGAGCGGGAAGCGCATGAAAAACATGTGGATCGAGGAACAGGGATCGATGAGGAGTCCGCCACCGTCAGGCAGGTTTTTTCGCCCCATCAGACCCCAGAACCGTGACCACATGCTTGTGGCCAGAGTGACGTCCTCAGCAACTACGGTGTTCTTGGTCTGATTGAGCACGCGTGCCATCGCCTGGCCACTATGATACTGCTTCGGCGGTTTGTGTCCTATCGTCGCCCGGGCCGATCAGAGGCCAGCGATCACCGAGAAGGCGTTACGGTGACCTCCGTCATCGGGTGGTTGCTGTGTTAATCTGCTATCGAGCTGTTGATGGGTATTCTGGTGTCCAGGGAGCGCGTCGAATCATGATTGCGCGTGACGGTGGCGAATCCGGCATTACGACGGCATTCTTTGAGGGTGCCGATACCCCGATACTCTCGACGGCCGTCGATACTGCCTCCCCCGACTACCTGGGTAATCGAGAGCGTATGCTTTCGCTGGTTCGCGATATCGAGGCGTCCTTGACATGGGTACAGGCGGGAGCTGGTAAGGAGCAGGTCGAGCGACACCGTTCGAGAGGGAAGCTGACGGCGCGAGAGCGAGTGGAGCGCCTGATCGATCCCGGCGGGGCCTTCCTTGAACTCAGCTCATTGGCCGCCTGGAAGATGTACAACGAGGATGCTCCGGGCGCGGGGATCGTCACCGGCGTCGGCCGGGTTTGCGGCCGGGAAGTTGTGATCATAGCCAATGACGCCACCGTTAAGGGTGGTACCTACTACCCGATGACCGTTAAGAAGCATCTGCGAGCCCAGGAGATAGCGGAGCAGAACCGCCTTCCGTGCGTTTATCTAGTCGACTCTGGTGGCGCGTTTCTGCCGCTGCAAGCGGAGATCTTCCCGGACGGTTCTCACTTCGGAAGAATCTTCTACAACCAGGCGAGGATGTCTGCGAAAGGCATCCCACAAGTGGCTGTGGTGATGGGATCGTGTACCGCGGGCGGGGCCTACGTCCCGGCCATGAGCGACGAGACGATCATCGTCGAGGGTACAGGCACCATCTTCCTCGGCGGGCCGCCGCTGGTGCGGGCGGCAACCGGAGAGGAAGTTTCGGCCGAGGAGTTGGGCGGGGCCGAGGTTCACACACGGATCTCAGGGCTCGCCGATCATTTCGCATCGAACGACGAGGAAGCGCTAACCATGTGTCGCAGCGTGATCGCTAATCTTGGGAAGAGCCGCCCGTCCCTGCCGTGGGATCTTACAGAACCGGAGCCCCCAGCGGTGGACCCTGGCGAGCTCTATGGGGTCGTGCCCACTGATCCTCGCCGCTCGTTCGACGTGCGCGAGGTCATCGCCCGCATCGTGGACGGAAGCAGGTTCCACGAATTCAAGTCCGTGTATGGCCCGACGTTGGTTTGTGGATTCGCCCGTCTGATGGGTTATCCGGTGGGGATCGTCGGGAACAACGGAATCCTTTTCTCGGAGAGCGCATTGAAGGGGGCTCATTTCATAGAGCTCTGTGCGAGCCGCAAGATTCCACTGGTGTTTCTACAGAACATCACGGGGTTCATGGTTGGCCGCAAGTACGAGCACGAAGGGATCGCCAAGCACGGGGCGAAGATGGTGATGGCGGTGGCGTCCGCAGAGGTGCCGAAGTTTACAGTCATCATCGGCGGGTCGTTCGGAGCGGGGAATTACGCGATGTGCGGCCGTGCGTATTCACCGCGCTTTCTGTGGCTCTGGCCGAACGCCAAAACGTCCGTCATGGGCGGTCAGCAAGCCGCTGAGGTGTTACTGACGGTGCGCCTTCAGAACCTCCGTGCCGATGGTCATGACATGACCGAAGAGGAGCAAGAAGAGTTCATGCGCCCGATTCTCGAGAAGTATGAAGCCGAGAGCACAGCGCTGTACAGCAGCGCCCGGTTGTGGGACGACGGTATCATCGATCCGATCGATACTCGCACTTATCTGGCGCTGGGACTGAGCGCCTCAATTAACGCGCCGATTCCCGACACGACGTTCGGCGTGTTCCGAATGTAAGCTCCGGCGATGTTCAAGAGCGTACTGATTGCAAACCGAGGCGAAATCGCTTTTCGCGTAATACGCACCTGTCGCTCGATGGGGATCGAGACGATAGCGATCTACTCGGATGTGGACCGGCAAGCGTTGCACGTGCTGGAGGCAGACCGGGCGGCACGAATTGGCGCCGCGCCGCTGGACGAGAGCTATCTCAACATTGAGGCGATAGTGGAAGCGGCGATCGATATGGGCGCTGAGGCCGTGCATCCGGGTTATGGTCTGCTCTCCGAAAACGCCGAGTTCGCTGAGGCGTGCACCGGTGCGGGACTTGTCTTCATCGGCCCCTGGCCGGAAGCGATTAGAGCGATGGGAGACAAGGCGCGAGCGCGCAAGATGGCGACCGAGCGGGGCGTTCCGGTAGTGCCCGGATATTCCGATGGCGCTCTGGCGCCAGCGGAGCTGCTTTCACGAGCGAAAGAGATCGGCTTCCCGGTCATGATCAAGGCGGTCGCTGGGGGTGGTGGGCGAGGTATGCGTTTGGTAGAGGCAGTAGATTCGTTCGAAGCTGCAGCAGTAAGCGCGCAGCGAGAAGCCGAGCGCGCGTTCGGGAACGGTCACTTGATCGTGGAGAAGGCGGTTCGGAAGCCCCGGCACGTTGAGGTGCAGATCATCGCCGACGGCGAGGGAAACGTGCTTCACCTGGGCGAACGGGAGTGCTCCATTCAGCGCCGCCACCAGAAGATCATCGAAGAGTCGCCCTCGCCGGCCGTCGACGACCAGCTTCGAGAGGAGATGGGTAAAGCGGCGGTGGAGGTGGCACGGGCGGCGGATTACGTCAACGCTGGGACGGTCGAGTTCCTGCTCGATCAGGAGGGCCGGTTCTACTTCATGGAGATGAACACTCGCCTGCAGGTAGAGCACGGGGTGACCGAGCTAGTGACCGGGCTCGACATAGTGGAGCTTCAATTGCGAATTGCGGCCGGCGAGAAGCTGGGTTTCGAGCAGAGTGATGTGAAGATGAACGGCAGCGCGATCGAGTGCCGCGTGTACGCGGAGGATCCTCTTCGTGGTTATATGCCGAGTCCAGGCCGCATCATCCGGATCCTTCTGCCAACGGGCGATCACGTCAGGAACGATGCTGGGACCTATAGCGGCGATGAGATCTCGACTTACTACGATCCGTTGCTGTCCAAGGTCCTCACGTGGGGCGAGGATCGGGAGCAGGCCTTGCAGCGGATGAGCCGGGCGTTGGCGGACTTCAAGGTTGAAGGGCCGAGGACTAATTTGGCGCTGTTGCGGGCGGTCATAGCCCATCCCGACTTTCGAGCGGGAGAGATCAATACTGAGTTCCTTGAAACCCAGATCAGCCCGGCGGGGTTGGCGGCAGCGATTGATGAAGCACCACTAATGGCGGCCTTCGGGGCACTGATTCTCGGGTTCGGCGTCGGCTCCGATCCGTGGCACGCGTTTGGCCCGTGGCGCGGCGGTGGTGCCCAGCGAGTGGCGCTGGAGCACGAGGGCATAGTGCATCTGCTCGTCGGTCGTCGGCTTTCTGGATCGAATCAATGGTCCGTTACGGTGTCCGGTGAGGAACGGAAGGTTGGCTTTACCTTCATCCCGCCGGACCGCGTGTTGGTGGATAGCGATGGCGCGACGCTTCGTGGACACATCGGTGCAGTTCATTCCCGCTTGGTTCGATCCACGCGCACACGATGGCTTCGATCTGCTCGTCGTTCCGCTTGCCCTCCAAGGAGAGCGCAGCGATTTCTACGAGAGACCTCCTGCACCACTCGTCCTCGTACACGATTGGATCTGGAATGCCAGGGGCGACAGTTGCGTGGTTTCGCCACTGTTGCTCAAGCGTTTGAACCTCATCGAGCGGCGATCCGTTCCTTGGCCGGGCATCGGGGTCATCCAGCAGCTCTCCCAGCGATGCCCCGATCTGATCAGCAATCCTACTTCTAATTGACGCACGCCCATCTTGTGAGAGGTAGTAGAAGACATCCGAAAGGCCGTACAGCTCTAGTTTTCGCATCGGGGACATAAGAAACCCCCAAAGCCAGGGCCGTCTCATCTTCCGAAGGGTTCGCTTCCCGAGATGGTGCTGGGCATCTATCAGCCGGTGTCCCGCACCCAGCCGCGCGTCGGTCTCTTCGAACTCCCAGCCCCATTCCGCATGGCACCTCAGGGCATCTTGCCATGCTGATTTTCGAGCCGGATCTGAGATGCGCTTCGCTACACCTTTGTGTAGAGCCGTATACGCGGGGGCGTGTCCGGAGTTGGGGTCTCTAGATCGACATATGGGTTGCTGCTCCCCGGACATGTACTCATCGGTTATCGTGACCAGACTCTCATCGGGTGACACTCCGTGAATGTAGACG
>JACZRQ010000051.1 GCA_022574655.1 Chloroflexota bacterium | reverse complement strand
GTTGAGATCGCATCGGCCCCGTCCGGCTTCTACAACGTGATCCATTTCAAGATCAAGCCGCCGTTCGATGACATCCGCGTGCGGAAGGCGATAGACCTGGCCCTGGACCGCGACGAGTTCATAGAGGGGCTTCAGGACGGCCGCGGCGAGTACAACGGACCAATCCAATGGGTGCAGAAGCAGTGGTCGCTGCCGCAGGAAGAGCTGCGTGAGTTCTACCAGTACCGGCCGGATGAGGCGAGAGCCCTGCTCGATCAGGCCGGCTTCCCAAACGGGTTCGAAGTCAAGATGAAGATCCCAAAGCTTGCTGGTATCGCCTTCATCTCCGACACGGCGCTGCTGATCAAGGACCAGCTGGCGCGGATTGGGATCACCATCAACATCGATGAAGTGGAGCTTGGCCAATACATCAGCAGCGTGATCCTGTCGGGAAACTTCGACATGACGTACTTCCCGAACCTGCCATACGACGAGCCGGACCGGCCGCTTAGCTTCTACCACTCGTTGGGCGTCACCGGGAACGGGAACTGGACAAACTACTCGAACAAGGAGCTGGACAAGCTGATAGACGCCCAGGCGCAGGAGTTTGACCTCGTCAAACGCAAGGAGATCATCTTCGAGGCCCAGCGGATGATCCTCAACGAGCACGGGCCGCAGATCACGCTGACGGGCGGGTTCCAGTTCCAGGCCCGTTGGAAGTACGTGCATTTCCCGTTCGAATTCTTTGAGGACAACAAGGGAAATCCGTTCGGGGTCGATATGTGGAGGCAGCCGGTCTAGTCCGGGCTGGCGGATGATTATCCTTTCCGCCCGGATCATCTGACATGCGCGAATACATAATCCGAAGGTTGCTGCTGGTCATACCGATAATGATCGGTGTCAGTTTCGTCACCTACGCGACGTTCAGCATAATCCCGGGCGATGCTGCGGTCCTTGTCTGTGGTTTCGGGTGTAACGATGAGGTGTTGGCTGCCCTCCGCGCTGATTTCGGACTGGATGACCCGTTCTGGGTCCAGTACGGGAACTGGCTCTGGAACGCAGTTCAACTGGATTTTGGTGAGTCGTTCGTCTACAGAGGGCAGACGGTGACGGGAGAGCTGGAAATCCGGCTACCGATCACGCTTCAGTTGATGGTTATGGCGATGTTTATGTCCCTCGTGCTCGGAATTGCGCCGGGTGTGTTCTCCGCCATCCGCCCTGGGACCGTTGGCGACTGGGTGGCGCGTTTCGTCAGCGTCCTCGGGCTCTCCGTGCCGAACTTTTACCTCGCCATCCTCGTAATCGCGTTCGGAGCCGCCTGGTTTGGCTGGTCGCCACCCCAGTTCGGCACCAGCGGCACGGTGCTGATTTACGAAGACCCGATAAAGAGTCTGGAGATTTTCTTCTTCCCGTCGTTGGTCCTCGCCGTTGGGATCGCTGCTGTCATCATGCGCCTTACGCGCTCGTCGATGCTGGAGGTGCTGCGCAACGACTACGTGCGGACGGCGTGGTCCAAGGGTTTGCGCGAGCGGGCGGTTGTTTGGAGGCATGCCCTCAAAAACGCGATGATTCCGGTTCTGACGATCATTGGCTTGCAGGTCGGCGGTCTGATCGGCGGCGCGGTAATAATCGAGCGTATCTTCGCCCTCCACGGCGTCGGTGAGTATCTGCTCGAAGCGATCCTGCGACGGGATCTACTTGTGGTACAGAGCGTCGTACTGATCTTCGCGATTGCTTATGTGGTCATAAACCTGGCGATCGACATCGCCTACGCCTGGCTCGACCCGAGAATTCACTACGGATAGCTGATATGGCCCAAGACGTAGCAGCATCGCTTGAACTGGAGTCGGCTGAACGACCGAAAATACCGGCTTGGCGGCGCATGGCGACCCTCGCCCGGCAGCATCCGCTTGGCGTGTTCGGGCTTTTCATCGTGGCGACGCTGTTGTTCGCTGGCGTTTTTGGGGATGTCTTACCGGTGCACGATGCGGAGAAACTCCAGCTACTTAACAAGCAGGCGGCGCCAAGTCTTTCGCATCCGTTCGGCACGGACAATCTGGGGCGGGATGTCCTCGGTCGCACTATCCTGGGGGCGCGCATATCGCTCCTGGTTGGTCTCGTCTCGGTGTCGGTCGGGATCACGTTCGGCACGTTCTTTGGCGTGCTCTCCGGTTACGCGGGCAAGTTCGTTGATAGCGTGATTCAGCGCGGGGTAGACGTCTTGCTCGCCTTTCCTGCCATCGTCCTTCTCCTGGCGATCATCACCGTCACCGGAGATGACACGGCCTTCAAGGACTTCCTGGTCGACTACACACAGATCCCGGAGGGTAAGTTTATCGGGATCCCGGTCTTCCTCGATATTTTCATCATCTCGGTTGGCATCGGCATCGCAGTTGCGGTCGGCACCGTGCGCGTCGTGCGAGGTGCGGTCCTCTCACTGAAAGAGAACGTCTACATCGACGCCGCCCGGGCAATGGGCGCCAGTGACGCACGTATCATGGTCAGGCACATCTTCCCCAACGTAGCTGCTCTCGTTGTCGTGCTGGCCAGCGTCTTTCTGCCGATCGCGATCCTGGCGGAGGCGGCTATCAGCTTCCTCGGCATTGGCGTGCCAGAGGGGACGCCGTCCTGGGGCGCGGACTTGACCGGTAATAATCGCGAGGACACTCGAAACGGCATCTGGTGGCCGGTTTTCTTCCCCGGCCTAGCGCTTAGCCTCGTCGTTCTCGGCTTCAACCTGCTGGGTGACGCCTTTCGTGACATCGCCGATCCGCGTCTACGTGGTGGCCGCGGTAGTGGTGGTGGTGGCGGCGGTAGTGGTGGCGGTCCGCCGGGTCTTTAGAGACTAGCGGCTTACACCTAAGTTTGCAGGAGTAGCCCTCACAACGCAGAGAGCCCGGGGATGTAAGGAGGACGCGATATGCGGGAGTACATCCTTCGCCGGATGCTTCTCGTCGTTCCCATCATGCTGGGCGTCGCGGCCCTGACGTTCTTTTCCTTTCAACTGATTGCGGGCGATGTTGTCGATCTGAAGTGTGGGATAACGTGTCCCGAGGATGTCCGCCAGGCTCTGCGGGAGGATCTCGGGCTGGCGAGGCCATTGTACGAGCAGTTCGGTGACTGGCTCTGGGGTGTAATGAGGGGCGATCTTGGTAAGTCGCTGGCGACCGGCGTACCCGTTACGACCGAGCTGGGGCGTCGCCTGCCGATTACCGCTGAGCTTCTGGTGTTGACGATGGGTCTATCGCTGCTTTTCGGAATACCAGCCGGTGTCATTTCTGCTGTAAGGCCCGGCTCAATCATCGACTCAGTGGTTCGCGTGGTTAACGTGCTATGGCTATCGGTGCCTTCGTTTTACCTGGCGATCCTGGTGATCCTCTTCGGATTCGTCTGGTTCGGGTGGTCGCCGCCTCAGTTCGGCGCGGAGGGGCACGTATCGTTCTTCGATAATCCATGGGTCAATCTGCAGCAGTTCCTGATTCCGGCGGTGGTGCTGGCACTGGGATCGGCGGCGATCATCATGCGGCTCGTGCGATCCTCCATGTTGGAGGTGCTGCGCCAGGACTACATTCGTACGGCGTGGTCGAAGGGGCTGCGAGAGCGTGCGGTGGTGACACGCCACGCGATCAAGAACGCATCGATTCCGGTGGTGACGATACTGGGCCTGGAGGCGGGTGGGTTGCTCGGCGGGGCGGTGATCATCGAGAGTATCTTCGCGCTGAACGGCGTCGGCAAGTACCTGCTTGAGTCTGTCCTCCTACGAGATATCTTCGTAGTCCAGAGCGTGGTTCTGTTCTTCGCAGCGACCTATGTTGTCATCAATCTTGCGGTCGACGTGTCGTATGCGTGGCTCGACCCGCGGATACGCTACTCCTAGCGTGATTCCGCGACTCGCGACTTCAGTCCGAGTTTTTGTTACTGTCCAGCGCTTCCGAGATGATCTCCATGTCCTTGTCGCCCCGGCCGGAGAGGCAGACGAGGACGATGTTGTCCCTTGGCAGTGACTTGGCCAGTTCAGCGGCGTAGTGGATGGCGTGGGCTGATTCGAGCGCCGGAATGATCCCCTCCGTCTCGCATAGGAGCGTCAGACCTTCCAGCGCCTCGCGATCGGTGACCGCGACGTATTCGGCCCGGCCGGAGTCCTTGTAGAAGCTGTGTTCGGGACCGACGCCGGGGTAATCCAGTCCGGCTGAGATCGAGTGTGTTTCGATCACCTGTCCAGCATCGTCCTGCAAGAGATAGGACATCGCGCCGTGGAGGACCCCGGTGCGCCCGGCGGCCAGAGTCGCGGCGTGCTCGCCGGTCGACAGGCCGGAACCCGCGGCCTCGACGCCGACGAACTTGACGGATTCGTCGCGGAAGAACGGATGGAACGTGCCGATGGCGTTGGAGCCGCCTCCCACGCAGGCGACGGCGTAGTCAGGTAGACGGTCTTCTGCTGCCAAGATTTGCTCACGCGCTTCGCTTCCGATAACGGACTGAAAGTCACGTACCATCGCGGGATAGGGGTGTGGGCCGACGACGGAGCCAATCAGGTAATGGGTGGTGGCGACGTTCGTCACCCAGTCGCGGATCGCTTCGTTGATGGCATCTTTGAGGGTTCGTGATCCGGAGTCTACTGGCCGCACCTCGGCACCGAGGAGCTTCATGCGAAAGACGTTGAGCGCTTGTCTTCGCACGTCCTCCTCGCCCATGTAGACGACGCACTCGAGTCCCAGCATTGCGCAGACGGTTGCGCTGGCGACGCCGTGCTGACCGGCGCCGGTTTCGGCGACGACGCGAGGCTTGCCCATGCGCTTGACGAGTAGCCCCTGGCCCAGCGCGTTGTTGATCTTGTGCGCGCCGGTGTGGGCGAGGTCTTCCCGCTTGAGGTAGATCTTGGCGCCGCCCATGCGTTCCGTCAGTCGCGCGGCGAAATAGAGGGGCGTGGCGCGGCCAGCGTAATTGCGTAGAAGGTCGTTTAGTTCGGAGCGGAACTGCTCGTCCTCCCGCGCTTCGACGTAGGCGGACTCGAGCTCCGCGAGGGCCGCCATCAGCGTCTCTGGGACGTACTGGCCACCGTAGGGGCCGAAGCGGCCGTGCTCGTCGGGGAGCTTGATCTTGGGGTTAGGCATGCTCGGAGTCCTCTGCGGCGCGGCTGGCCTCCTTCGCATTCTGGATAAAGGCTCGTATCTTGCTCGTGTCCTTCTTTCCCTCGGTTTCAACGCCGGATGAAACATCGACGCACCAGGGTTGCACTTGCTCAACCGCCGCTTGGATATTGTCTGGATTGAGCCCGCCGGCGAGGACTGTAGGTCGCTCGCTTGCGATGTCCGACGCAACTTTCCAATCGAGGGTTCTTCCCGTGCCTCCGTAGGTTCCTTCGACGTATGGATCGAGTAGGACAATGGCTCCCTCGTGAAGATGCGGACGCAGGTCGTCGGCGGTTTCCCCTTCGCGAATCTTCATGCACTTGAGGACCGGCCGCCTGATGTGGCTGCATACCTCCCAGGGCTCGGAGCCAGAAAGCTGTACGAGGTCCAGACCGACTTCGTTAGCGATATCGTTGATGGTATCGGCGTCTTGGTCAGCGAAGACGCCGACGAGAAGAGGCCGGCGTTGGGCCAATGCGCCATCGATTGCCTCAGAGGTGTACGGTCTGATGCCTTCGTGGGCGGGTTTGCCGAGGCCGACCGCAATCCGCTTGGCCTCGCCGATAGTAACCTGGCGATTCGAAGGTGCGAATACCATACCGATGAAATCCGCTCCGAATGCGGCAGCGGCTCTGGCATGCTTGGCCTCAGAGATGCCACAGATTTTTACGAGGGTCATCGAGGTAATGCCCTCGTGGTCTCCGGGGACCTCATCCGAGTAGCTCCTTGATCTTCTCACCTGGGTTGGGTGACGTTACCAGCGCTTCGCCGATGAGGACAGCGTCGACGCCAGCCTCATCGAGGCGTTGGATGTCATCGCGGCTGAGGATGCCGCTCTCGGACACGATAGTCGTGCCGGGAGGGGCAAGCGGAGTTAGGCGCTCCGTCGTGACCAAGTCGACGTCAAATGTACGCAGGTCGCGGTTATTGATACCGATGAGTTTTGCTCCTGAAGAGGTTGCGCGTTCCATCTCGTTCTCATTGTGTATCTCAACGAGGGCGGTCATGCCAAGATTCTGCGTTCTGGCCAACAACGCCTCCAGCAATGGCCGTTCGAGCACGGCGACGATAAGCAACACCGCATCGGCGCCGTGTGCGCGCGCCTCGTAGACTTGGTACTCATCGAAAACGAAGTCCTTTCGGAGGAGCGGAGGGCCGTCCGGGAGAGTTTGGCGCACGTTGAAGAGATGCTCCAGCGAACCCTGAAAGTGTTTGGCGTCCGTCAAGACGGATATCGCGGACGCGCCAGCCGATGCGTACTGTTGAGCGAGGTCGCTGGGGTCGAAGTCTGGGCGGAGAAGTCCCTTAGATGGCGACGCCTTCTTCACCTCTGCGATCAATGAGATCTTTGTTCCAGCAAGGGAGTCGATGAATGGCCGCGGAGACGGGGTATCCGTGAGGCGACTCTGCAATTCGTTGAGCGGAACCGCGGCTTTGGCTGCGGCAAGCTCGTCTCGTTTGTCGGAGATGATCTGGTCGAGGAACGTTTCGGTCTTTTGTGTCATAGCTCTGCTAGTTTCTGAACTTCTGGGTTAGTTCAACGAATCGGTTGAGTCGGCGCAGCGACTCCCCGGAGTCGATCGCCGCTTCCGCCGCGCGTGCGCCTTCGTTGAAGTCTTTGGTCTTATCCGCGGCGATCAGAGCGCCGGCCGCGTTGAGCACGACTACGTCTCGCAGCGGGCCACGTTCGCCGTTGAGGATTTCGCGGAGCTTCGTGGCGTTTTCTTCGGGCGCCCCGCCCTTGATGGCTTCCAATGGCGCGCGTGACAGGCCCGCATCTTCGGGCGAAATCTCGTACTCACGGTCGTGGCCGTTTGTCATCTCATGCACGGTGGAGGGGCCGCTGATCGAAAGCTCATCGAGGCCGCCGCGCCCGTGGACAACGAGGACGTGCTGGCTACCGAGTCGTTTTAGAGCATCGAGCATCTTCAGCGCCAGTTCTGGTCGTGCCACGCCAACCAGCTGTGATGTGGCGTTGGCAGGGTTCGTCAACGGTCCAAGAATGTTGAATAACGTGCGGACGCCAAGCTCGCGGCGGACTGGGGCGACGTGTTTCATCGCAGGGTGGAAGGACTGAGCGAACATGAATCCGAAACCAGTTTCTCGTATGCACTCCGCTACTTGTTCCGGTGTCAGATCGATCTTCGCTCCAAGCGCCTCGAGAACGTCCGCAGAGCCACAGTCGCTTGTCATTGCGCGGTTGCCGTGTTTGGCGACACGAGCGCCGGCTCCAGCGACGACGAAGGCGGCAGCAGTCGAGACGTTAAACGAGCCGCTGCCATCTCCGCCCGTACCGCACGTGTCGACGAGAGGCCCTTCGACTTCAACCGTAAGAGAGTACTCACGCATGGCGCGGGCCATTCCGGCGATCTCCTCGACGGTCTCGCCTTTCATGCGAAGTCCGATCAGCAAAGCGCTGAGAAGGGTAGGGCTGGACTCGCCCGAGAAGATTTCCCGCATGGCAGCGGAAGCTTCTTCTTCGGTGAGGTCGCGCCGATCGTTGACGATCGCCTCGATCGCCTGTTTGACGCTCACTCGATCGCGTCCTCGGTGACAGGCGCCGGCGCATCGTTGGAGACGGTGAAGCGGTTGTACATGCCGGTGATGTAGTGGCTCTTGTCGCCGACGATATTGCAGATCAGGATGTAGTTTCCGTTATCGAGGTTCAGGCTGACCTCGGAGGAGGCTCCTGGTGCGATGTTCTCGATTCGCCCGACGATGTCAAGCTGCGACTCATCCACGCCGAGATCGTCTTCCGCGCGCGGTAGCTCTGCGATGTGCAGGTCTGACTCGATAACGATGAACTCATGCGTGAGTTCGCCTGCGTTGGATACGTTGAAAGTCACGACGCCAGGTCTTGCCCGCGTGAGACCAGGCCTTATCACGAACTCGTCGAGTTCGATGTCGCCGGACGTAAGCGTAGCCGTGCCAGCTGGGGCGGGTGTGCCGACGTCTGTATCAGGCGTTGGAGTGACTGAAGCGTCAGTTTCAGCTTCGGTCGCGGTTGGTGTCAGCGTGCCTTCACCGGCATCGTCGCCACCGCAGGCGATCGTAAACGCTACGATGGCGGTGAAGATCATCAGGAAAGGAATGGGAAGGCCTCTCATGATGCGATGAAGTTCTTGAGGAGGTCTTTGCCGACTGCGGTCATGATCGACTCCGGGTGAAATTGAATGCCTTCTATCGGATGTTTCTTGTGCCTAACGCCCATGATCACGCCGCTATCCGACTCTGCCGAGATCTCCAGTTCTTTGTCGGGGAAGCCTTCCTTCTGGATGGAGAGTGAGTGATAGCGAACGGCTTCGAACGGACTGGGCAGACCAGCCAGGACTCCCTTACCATCGTGGGTGATCATCGAAGTCTTCCCGTGCAGGATCTCTCCCGCGCCATCGACGGTGCCGCCGAATGCCTCACCGATGCATTCGTGGCCCAGGCAGACGCCGAGTAACGGTTTCTTGCCGGCGAAGTACTTGATTAAAGGAACGCTGATACCGGCCTCCTTTGGCGTGCACGGACCGGGAGAGATCACGATCTTCTCAGGGCCCATCACGTCTATATCCTCGATGGTTGCCTTGTCGTTTCGTACGACCTCCACCTCCGCTCCAAGTTCGCACATGTACTGGTAGAGGTTGTACGTGAAACTGTCGTAGTTGTCTATTAGCAGGATCACTCCTGCACCGCCGGCATGAACGTCTCGCGATTGACCATGAGTCCGGTGTGGACGGCACCGGCGTTGCTGCACAGGAACGTTACCATTGGCACGAGGTCCTCCGGCCGGCCGACGACGCCCTGCGCGATCGCCGCCTCGATATCTTCTTCGCTTCGGAGCGCGCGCCAAAAGGGCGTGTCGGTGACGCCTGGTCCGATGGCGTTGACGGTGATCCCGTACTTCGCGACTTCAGCGGCTAGCGAGTACGTGAAGCTGATGACGGCGGCTTTGGAAGCGGCGTAGACGGCGGCCCGAGGAAACGCACGAAGGCCCGCACCGCTCGCGGTGTTCAGGATGCGCCCGGACCGCTGCGGGATCATGTGCTTGAGCGCGGCGCGAGAGCAGGCGAAGGTGCCCCGGACGTTTACGGCGAACACGCTATCCCAATCTTCGTCGGACATGTTCGTCACCCAGCCGCTACGCGCTCGGCCGGCGTTGTTCACGAGGATGTCGAGCTTCCCGAACTGGCTGACGGCTTCGTCAACCATCGAGTTCACGCTGGCCGTATCCGAGACGTCACATAGGACAGCGTCAGCTTCACCCGCGAGCTCGCCGGCGACGGTATCGGCTGACTTGCCGTCGATGTCGGAGACGAGGACGCGGGCGCCCTCGGCCGAGAATCCGTGAGCGATGGCTCGGCCGATGCCGCTGCCACCGCCGGTGACAATTGCGACCTTGTCCTTAAGCTGCATCGGAGTCTCCGGTCTTGCGAGCGACGAAGATGAGTGTGCCCGGGACCGTGGCGTACTTTTCGAAGTCGTCTCGCTGACCCCATCCCGTTTCGAGCCAAGCGCTGTCCTCACTGGGGCGCGGTTCGAGAATGCGTTCGATCGTGAACCTGGCGTTCCTCAGTAGATCGAACCAGTCTGCCACCGTGCGGTAGTAAGAACGGAAGCGCGTGTCGCCCTCGGCCAGGCCCGTCCATGGCCATTCGGACTCAACCTGGAAGTACGGTTTCTCGAAGCCGAACGGTGGCAGGTCGTGCGTTGCTGCGTCTGCCGGGTGCTGGACGCTGAAAGCGAATATTCCGTTGGCGCGGAGAACGCGGCGAGTTTCCGCGAAGCAGAGAGCCGCGTGCTCGACATAATTGAGCGTGTGAATTGAGACGGCGATGTCCACAGACTCGTCGTCGATGACTCGCAGATCTTCTACGCTGCCGTGAACGAGCCGTGTGGAGGACAGAACGTCTTCGTCAAGCAAGAAGTCGCGCGCGTGTTCGAGTTGTCTGTCCGAGATGTCTACGCCGGTAATTCGGGCCGCACCCATCTTGGCCAGGGCGGCGATGTCTTGACCACCGCCGCAACCGAGTACGACGACGCTCAGTCCCTTGACGTCGCCCAGCAGCCGGAGCTCGTCCTCGAACGGGCAACGAACACCCCAGGCGAGACGGTCAGACGGCCAGCCCAGCCTCTCTTGATAGACGGCAGAGACGGCATCCCATCCGGCGCGGTTGTCGGGGCGATCTGGAATCATGGTCATGGCTTAGTATCCCAAGCTCCCGCTCGCGACGACACCTTCCTCCTCCATCGCTTCCGCCTTGTCGATCGCGAGCAACATGCTGCGAGCCTTGTTGAGGCTCTCCTCGAACTCTACTTCAGGCACGCTATCGTAAACCACGCCGCCACCTGCCTGGACGCTGGCGATGCCATCCTTCATGATGGCGGTTCGGATCGTGATGCACGTATCCATGTTGCCAGAGAAATCGATATAGCCTACGGCGCCTGCATACGGCCCGCGCCTATCGGGTTCCAGTTCGGAGATGACTTCCATCGCTCGTATCTTGGGGGCGCCGCTCACCGTTCCGGCCGGGAAACAAGCCCGCAAGGCGTCGTAGGTGGTGAGGTCGGACCGTAGGCGCCCTGTTACTCGCGATACCAGATGCATGACGTGGGAGTAACGCTCGACGACCATGAAGTCGCCCACCTTCACCGTGCCCGGCTCGCTCACACGACCGATATCGTTACGCCCGAGGTCGACGAGCATCAGGTGCTCGGCTCGTTCCTTCTCGTCCTCCACCAGCTCTCGCTCCAGCGCTTCGTCCTCAGACTGACTGCGTCCGCGAGGTCGCGTGCCGGCGATTGGATGGGTCTCGACGATGCCATCCTCGACTCGCACCAACATCTCGGGTGAGGCGCCGACTATATGTGAGTCGCCCATCGAAAGGTAGTACATGTATGGTGATGGATTCACGGTTCGGAGAGCGCGGTAGACCGAGAGAGGATGAGCCGTGGTCCGTCGGGAGAGGCGTTGTGATGGCACGACCTGGATAAAGTCTCCGGCGACGATGTACTCTTTTCCTCGCTCGACGTTCTCAAGGTATCGTTCTTTCCCAACGCTCGAACGAACCTCTTCGACAGCGTGCGACGGTGGCTCGACCGGGTACGGGACGGCCGCCAGGGTTTGGCTAAGACGCTTCGACAGCTCGTCTATACGCCAGCACGCTTGCCTGTATGACGCTTCTATGTCTCCATCGAGCCGGCAATGGGCGACGACTTTGATGGTGTGTTGCAGATGGTCGAATACAAGGAGCGAATCAACGAACATGAATAGCGATTCGGGCATACCGAGCGTGTCCGTTTCGGGAATCTTCACCCGCGGTTCAAAGTGCCGAATGACGTCATATGCCAGGAAGCCGACCGCGCCGCCAGTGAAGCGTGGCAACGTGGCACGCGCCTCGCTGTCGCGGGGGTGGGAGAGCTGGAAGCGGGAAAGCTCCGCCTCGACTTCGCGAAGCGGGTCGCTCCCTTCACTAAGGTCAGCGTACGGACCGTTCTTGATGACGCGGTATGGCTCCGTACCGATAAAGCTGTATCTCGCGAGCCTCTCGCCGCCCTCGACAGACTCAAGCAAGAACGAGTAGTCGCCGCGAGCGACCTTGAGGAACGCAGACACAGGCGTTTCAAGGTCGGCCTGAACATCTGCGAAGATCGGCGTCAGGTTGCTGTTGCCTTCCGAAGCTATGTCGCGGACTGTTTCGAGATCGGGCTGGTATTTCACGTTCCGACCTCTACTTTCTGAGCGCCGCGGAAGTAGGTCAGGCCCATTGCCTCCCGGGCTTCTGCGAGTGTCTTCTGACACTCTGCTCTGGCGCGCGCCGATCCGTCGCGAATCACGTCGTCGACGAAACCCTTGCGCGCCGCGAACTCCGCGCGCCGATCGCGGATTGGGTCGAGGAAGCGGTTGATCGCGTCAGCGAGTTTGGTCTTGACCTCGACGTCGCCGACCGTGCCGCTCCGGTAGCGGTCCTTGAGGTCGTTCACTTCGTCTTCGTTGTCATTGAAGTGGTCGTGGTAGACGAACACAGGGTTGCCCTCGACCGTTCCCGGTATGTCGGCACGGATACGTTTTGGGTCCGTATACATCGAACGTACTTTCTTCTCGACGGTCTTAGCGTCGTCCGAGAGAAGGATTACGTTGCCGATGGACTTGCCCGCTTTCGCCTGGCCGTCTGTACCGACGAGCACGGGTACGATCGGCGCGTCGGGCTCCGGAAACACTTTGCCGTATGTCTGGTTGAAGCGACGGGCGATCTCTCTAGTGAGTTCGACGTGCGAAGCCTGGTCGGCACCGACCGGTACGACATCGCCCTTCACCATCAGGATATCGGCTGCCTGCAAGATCGGATACGAGAGCAGGGCCATGGACGATGATTCCAGATGAAGATCGCGAACTTGGTCCTTGAGGGTGGGGATCCGCTGAGCACGGGGTACCCCAACCAAGGGCATGAACAACCAAAACAGCTCGAGGACCTCCGGCACCAGCGATTGCAGATAGATGGTCGTTTTCTTGGGGTCGATGCCCACTGACAGGTAGTCGAGCACGACGTCGCGGATGTTGTCACCGATCTCGTTGAGGTTCTCAGTGCGAGTGGTGAGAACGTGCAGATCAGCCATCAGGACGAAGCACTCAATCTGGTCTTGAAGGTTCACTCGCATACTGAGTGAGCCGATGTAATGCCCGAGATGAAGCGGGCCCGTGGGGCGGTCACCCGTGAGCATTCGCTTCCACCCGGGCTTGAGGTTAGTGTCAGGCAATTTGTCCTACTTCCGTCGTTGTTCGCGAGAGTGGCTCGGTGGCAGCCGCCATGTTGGCGAGGGCGTGGTAACACCCGCGTGGTGTCTCGGTCTCGTCTAGAAGGCGTTTGTACTTGTTCATGACAGACCTCCTCGCACCGGACAGAATAGAAAATCCCCTCGCCGTAGGGGCGAGGGGTCTCGCGGTGCCACCCTAATTCGTCCTTCTTCGAAGGACATCTCATTGAACCCCGAGTTCGTCGGGGCTGGGCCTGTAACGGTGCCCCTTCCGGCGCGGGCTACTTGCCTTGCAACGTTCGCCCTGCGGCTCCCGAGTCCATTCACACACTGCGCTGGCGCCGGGCTTCCACCTTGCCCCGGCTCTCTCGGCCTCGCTTCGCGGGCTACTAGTCTCGTTCACAGCCGTTCGATTTGATTGTGCAGGAAGTGTAGCACGTTTCAGGACATCGTCAAGAACACGGGTCATCTTATTCGCCGAGATCCACAGGCCCGCGATCCTCCCGGGCGCGCTCCTGTTCTAGAATCGTCTCGATCGCTCCAGCGCAGCGATTGAGATCGTCGTTGACGATCGTGTAATCGAACTCACCTGCGGCGTCCGTCTCTTCCGCGGCGGTGCGCAACCGGACTTCCATCTGCTCCGGCGAGTCGGCGCCGCGGTCCCGAAGGCGGCGCTCTAGCTCTTCGCGCGATGGCCCGCTGACGAATATCGTCACCGCTCCGGGCACCACCGACTTGATATAGCGGGCACCCTGGACGTCCGTGCGCATGATCACGTCCTTGCCTTCGGCGAGCGCCGCCCGGATCGGCGCTTTCGGGACGCCCTTCTCCTGGCCGTAGACGATTGCGTGTTCGAGGAGTTCGCCGTCACGAACCATCGATTCGAACTCGTCGCGCGACACGAAGTAGTAGTCGACGCCGTGTTGCTCGCCCGGGCGGGGGGCACGGGTCGTTGCGGTTACGGTGAAGTGGTAGGGGCTTCCGCGCTCCTTGAGGAGGTTGAGGATGGAGTCTTTGCCAGCGCCCGATGGTCCGGTCAGAACCACCAGAAGAGGGCCGGCGTCCCTCACCTAGCCGTCCTGAGCCTGCGTGACCTTTCCAGCTCGTGCTGCCGAGACGCGGCCGGCTAGCGCCTCCGGAGTGATGGCTACGAGAAGAATGTTGCTAGACTCGGTGAAGACGGCAGCCTTGGTGCGGCGGCCGCTCGTGACGTCGATGATCGCGCCGCGCTTCTTACCTTCGCGGATCATTCGTTGTATTGGGGCAGAGTTTGGCGTCACTATCGCCAGTACCTTGTTCATCGCGACGAAGTTGCCGAAACCTACGTGGACCAAGTCTGCTCCTGGGCTCTGATTCTCCGACATTCGTCCCTCCTTCTCATCCTCCTCTGATAGCGCCTGCTGGTTCCGGTTGGGGGGCCTATCTTCGGGTTAGTTTGTCGTAATCTTGCCAGAACCTCGGATATGATACCGCAACCGCATCAGCGGCGCGAACGGTAGTCTCTCCTTGGGCGACCGCGCCAGCAACTGCCAGCATCATGGCTATGCGGTGGTCTCGGTGGGACGACACCTTAGCTGACTTCAGGCGTGTTGGGCCGCGTATAGCGAAGCCGTCAGGACGCGCCTCGATGTCCGCCCCCATCTTCTTCAGTTCAGTCACTGTTGTCTTGATTCGATCTGATTCTTTGAGCTGCAGTTCGGCGGCATCTTGGATCACCGTCTCCCCTTCGGCGAAGCACGCAGCCAGTGCGATTAGAGGCAGCTCGTCGATTGCTCGCGGCACGAGGTTTCCGGAGACCATGGTGTGCTTTAGCTTCGATGAGCGGACGACAACATCCGCGACTGGCTCCGCTCCCCACGTTCGCTCTTCTTCGAGCCAGATGTCGGCCCCCATCGACTGGAGGGCATCGATGATGCCGGTGCGCGTCGGGTTTACGCCGACGCCGGCAACTCTGATTTCGGCGTCTGGATGAATCGCGCCGAGGACGAGCCATGGTGCGGCAGATGATATGTCGCCGGGCACCCGTAATGAGAGGGGTGACAGGTCGTGCGATGGAGGGCGCACCGTGATCCGGGGGGACTCTCCGAAGATGATGTCAGCGCCCATCGCTTGGAGCATCCGTTCGGTGTGGTCGCGGGTAGTCGTTGGTTCGATGATCGACGTCTCGCCGTCGGCGTAAAGGCCTGCCAGGAGGATTGCTGTCTTGACCTGGGCAGAAGCTACCGGCATCTCGTAAGTGATCCCGGTTAGGTCGCCGCCCGAGATTGCGATTGGGGCCCTACTGTTGCCGTCGCGAGCGGATATCCTCGCGCCCATGGTGGTGAGCGGCTCGATCACGCGAGCCATCGGGCGCTCGCGAATCGAGGCATCGCCATTCAATATGGAAAAGAACGGCTGACCCGAAAGAAGGCCGGACATGATGCGGATGGTCGTCCCGGAGTTGCCGCAGTTGAGAACAGAGTTCGGTTCGCGCAGTCCGCCGAGCCCGGCTCCCTTAATGACGAGCACATCGGTTTCATCCAGCTTCCAATCAACGCCAAGGGCCTGAAGACAGCGTAACGTTGCCTTGCAGTCTGCTCCCGGTTGGAAGTTTTCAACGGTCGCCTCGCCGCCAGCGATCGCGTTGAAGATTGCCGCGCGATGGGAGATGGACTTATCGCCTGTTGGAGTTACGGTGCCCCGTATGGAGATTGGCGGGGCGATAGTTCGTTCCATGAAGGGGTCTAGTTCTTCGGTTTGTCGCCGGACTCAGGGTCGTCTTTGGCGCGCTTTTCTTCGAGCTTTTCGAGATCGCGCCGGACACCCTCGGCGATACGCTCGCCCATGGTCGATCTGCGCTGCTTCTTGCCAGACAATTCTTCCCGCTGCCTACTTTCTCTCGTCGGTTCGGCAGCGCTTTCGGCGGTCTCTTGAGCCTGTCGGACGCGGTCAGCCATCATGCCTCCGACGAGCATGTCCATCATGATGTTGCGGGATTCGTTTCGATTGGGCGCGCCAGATTCGATGCGGCGGGGTGGTTCGACCAGGAACGAGTCGCGCTCGATCTTGGTTCTTGCGAAGGTGTCGAGGAGTTCGGTGTCGTTGGCGTCCTCGAGAAGTTTCCGGAAGCGACCGAGTTCGCCCTCCATCCGCTCCAGCCAGTGAATGATTGCGTCGCGGTTCGTCGTCCAAATGTCGTGGCTCATCGTGGGATCCGTCGATGCGAGCCGTGTCGTGTCCTTGAAGCCTGACGACGCCAGCTGCGCCATGTCCTCCCAGGACGGACTAGTGCGCATGAGGTTGAAGAGTGCGGTGGACAGCATCAGGGGTAGGTGACTTATCGCCGCAGCGTACTGATCGTGTTCCTCAGCGTCGATGAAGATCGGCTGTGCGCCGACGGATTGTACCAGGCCAAGGATTGTCTTTACCGCAGCCTCCGACGCCTCAATAGAAGGGCATAGGCAATAGGCCTTGTCCTGGAACAGGGTGGCGCTCGCCTCCTGTATGCCGGGCGTTTCTTTTCCGGCCATGGGGTGTCCGCCGACAAAGTTCACGTTGTCGGGAAGGGTGTCGCGCGCCCATTTGAGAACCTCCGCTTTGGTACTGGCGGCATCAGTGACGATGGCGCCAACCGCGAGATCAGGTGCGATCTGCTCCATCACCTCTCGTACGGCGAGGACTGGCGTAGCGATTATTACCAGCGATGCTCCCTTCACGGCACGGGGAAGGTTGTGCTCCGCCTTATCGATCGCACCCCGTTTTTTCGCTTGGTTTGCGGCGCCTCTATCGCGATCGTGCCCTACGATCTCTATACCCGATAGTTCTGCGGCCTTGAGTGCGAGTCCTAGAGACCCGCCGATCAAGCCGGTGCCGATAATAGTGATCCTTCTTACGTCTGTGTCAGCCACTTTCGTTTACCAGATACCAGTATAAGCGCGTCAGGAATCGTCGTCCGCTGCACGGAGCTGCGCCAGTGACGAGTCATCGTGCTTAACCCGCTCGTGGTCGCGGATCATTTGGACGACTTTTGGAGAAGCGCCCATCGATTGGGCAAGTCTGGCTCCGATCTCAGGATGGCGCCTCAGCACAGACAGGCCGCTACCACTTCGTGATAAGCGTCGCAAGGCCGTCGGTGCTGCGGCGTCCAGCACGACGTAAGCGACGCGGTGCCAGAGCCTAACGGTGACTCCGCTCAAACGGCCTTTGCCGCTGTCGTGTAGCAGTGCAGCCGCTAACGTATCCGCGTCTTCACAGCCAGTATCGAGCAGCTTACCGTAGACATCGAGGCTGTGGCGGCGGTCACGCGGTGTCATGCTGTCGAACAGCGGAGACAGCTCTGGCCCAAGCAAGGTCCGTGCAGCGCTGGACTCGGCTTCGTCGACGTGAGGCCGGAGCGCGGCGATGAACTGACGGGTCCTGTACAGCGGCCGGCTAACCAAAGGCATCACCCTCGATGCCTGCGAACAACTTCGCCAAGAACTCGATTGGTGGCGACATCACCTCGAACAGGATGCCGAAACTGCCGCCGGTCAGGAAGGGAAGAGCGATCAGGGCGATCAAGACGATCGGCCCGTACTGCTCAAGCTTGGCGAATGATCGAGATAGGTCCCGAGGAAGCAGACCTACAGCGACCTTGAAGCCGTCGAGTGGTGCCACAGGGATTAGATTGAAGGCGGCCAACAGGAGATTCCAAAAGACGATGGAGGCCAGAAAGTAGCCGGCCACGTCGCCCCCGTCGCCGCGAAACAGCGTGAACCCGGCCCGGCCGGTATCCACGATCCCCGCCCTGATGGGAAGGGCGGCCAGAGTGGCCAGGGTGATGAAGAACAGCCCGGCCCCGAGGCCGTAGGCGGTGGCCGAGATGCCGAGG
>JACZRQ010000050.1 GCA_022574655.1 Chloroflexota bacterium | reverse complement strand
AAGCTGGCGAGCGACAAGGGTGTTCCGATCTGCGGGAAGGACTTCAAGACCGGTCAGACGCTGATCAAGACCGTGCTTTCACCGATGTTCAAGGCGCGCATGCTGGGCATCAATGGTTGGTATTCGACGAACATCCTCGGTAACCGTGACGGTGAGGTGCTCGACGATCCCGAGAGCTTCAAGACAAAGGAGGAGTCGAAGCTCGGGGTGCTCGACTTTATCCTGCAACCGGACCTGCACCCGGAGCTGTACGGAGACATCTACCACAAGGTGCGCATCAACTACTACCCACCCCGTGGCGACAACAAGGAGGGTTGGGACAACATCGACTTCTTCGGGTGGCTCAACTACCCGATGCAGATCAAGGTCGACTTCCTGTGCCGCGATTCGATTCTGGCTGCGCCGCTCGTGCTCGACCTGGCGCTGTTCCTCGACCTGGCGAAGCGGGCGGAGATGAAGGGCATCCAGGAGTGGCTCTCGTTCTACTTCAAGAGCCCGCAACACGCGGCGAGCGTATATCCGGAGCACGACCTGTTCATCCAGCAGACGAAGCTCAAGAACACGCTTCGCTGGCTGATGGGCGAGGAGCAGGTAACGCACCTGGGGCAGGAGTACTATCAGGAGTAGTTGTCAGTCGAAGTAACGTGGCTTAAGCGTGAGGGCTCAAGATCGGCTATGGCGAGCCGCCGCGTTCGCTGACCCACGCCGCGATCAGGTCCGCGATCTTGGGGCGGGCGTTGGCTGGCGTCGCGAGGTAGTGATCGCCCTCGCAGGTGTGAAGCGTCTTGTCGGCGGACGCTAGGGCGTCGTAGATCCGCTGCGCGTCCGACGGGAAGACGCCCGCGTCACCGCTGCTCTGGATGACGAGCGATGGCAGAGTGATCCGTCCCAGATGCGGTTCGCCCCGGCAGTGCGACGTGCGCAGGCTCCACATCGAGAGCCACGTCCGCAGCGTGTTTGACGATCCGATCCCATACGGTCCGTAGTTCGCCGTTTTGGGGTTGCCGAGGTAGCACTGGTTGGCGGGGCGGTGGGAGGGATCGATCGAGGTGTCGAGCATGCGCAGGTCGGCCCAGACACGATAAACGTTGAAGATGCGATCGTAGCCGCCGGCGTCGCGGACACGCTCCAGTTCAGCGAGCACCCAGTCTGTGATGCGGTCGTTGCGAGCCTCTTGCGCGGCACGGTACTTCTTGACGAATTCCGGTGCGTACGGTGGGCCGTTGTCCGCGTTGAACATATCGAGCGCCGGATTGACTGACATCGGGTCGCTCTCGTCCGTGAGCGACGGGTCCATCCACGCCGTGAGCACCTCTGGGCGTCCCGGGTGAGCCTGGATCGAGATGTAGAAGTCGGCCGGCGGCAGTTCGGCGACGGCTGGTGGAAGTGTCCCGCCGGCGACCGGTCGTATGTTCGGCTCTGTCGCCTGCGACTGGTACGCGGCCATGAGCGATGCACCGCCGGAGTTGCCGAGCAGCACGACGGATTCGACGCCGGCCTCCTGGCGTAGCCACTCGATGCCCGAAGCGATGTCGATGAGTGCGTGCTCGAGCATGAACCACGCTTCTGCGCCCCGAAACCGGGTGTTCCAGCCGAGGAAGCCGAACCCGCGCTCCGCCATCAGCGGGCCGAGGTAGTGCTCTGAGAAGTCGATGTTGTAGTGCGTGGCGATGAAGGCGGTCTTCGGACGCTTACCGGCGGGCGAGTAGTACAGGCCCTGGCAAGGGTGATAGCCGAGCGGGTTTACGTGGCCGGTGGCGGACTGCCGGACGATGAACTGCCGCTGGACTTCGGTTGTAGACATGGGCCTGAAGCTATCACGGAGAGCGGCGCCTATCAAGGCCACGAGGCGGTACACTGATCGAAGGCGAGAGCTATGGATAACTTCGACAAGCTGGAGAAGGAGCTAGCCTAATGGGAGTAATCGTTCTCTCTACTGACATACCGGCGGCTACGGAGAAGGTGTGGAGCTACTGCTCTGACAGCGAGAACACACCCAACTGGTTTCCTGCAATACACTCAGTGCGTGCGGTTAATGACCGTGCGGGCCTTGGTGCGGAGTACGACTTTACTGCCAGGAATGCGATTCGCATAGTGAGCTACCGCATGCGTGTAACTGATTGGCAGGAAGGAAAGAGGGTGCGTCAGGAGATAGTTCCAGACTCAGGGAAAGGTCTCTGGTCGGGCCTACTGGAAAGTATGTCAGTTACGTGGGACTACGCTCCTCATAACGGTGGGACACGCCTCACCGTAACTCAGGAAATGAAGCTGAAGGGACTCGCCAACCTACTCACGCAACCTTGGCTTTTGGTTTTCGATCGGCAGCTCTACAAACGCGCGTTCAAGCGACTAGCAAGAATCATCCAAGAACAACCATAAGCGGGACTTCCTGAACCGAGAGAGGATGGTAAAGACCTCGTGAGGCTCTCATCCTCAAACTGACCCACCTCCGGCCGGTGCTATAATTCGCCCATATAGCGGGAGGGATTAGCGATGACTCGGGAAAACACGGAGTTCGCCGTAACCGGCATCAATCATCTGGCGCTCGTCTGCAGCGATATGGAGCGCACAGTCGACTTTTACACGAACGTGCTCGGGTTCCCGCTCATCAAGACGCTCGATCTGCCCATGAACATGGGCCAGCACTTCTTCTTCGACATCGGGAACGGCGACTCACTCGCGTTCTTCTGGTTCCCGAATTCGCCAGATGCTGTCGCGGGAGTCTCATCGCCGGGGGCAATGCCTATGCAGGGCGACATCGTCACTGCCGTCGGATCGATGAATCACGTTGCGTTCAACGTGCCGGCGGACAAGATGGAGGAGTACCGCGACAGGTTACACGCGAAGGGCGTCAAAACGACGGCGATTCTGAACCACGACAACAGCCCGCTTCAGGTCAGCAAGGAGATGCATCCGGGCGTCTTCGTACGATCTCTGTACTTCCAGGACCCTGATGGGATTCTGTTGGAGTTCGCCGCGTGGACGAAGGTGTTCAGCGAGGCGGACGTAACGCACAAGCCGGCGACCGCGGCCGATCGCGAGGGCTATGCCAGTAGGGCCAAAGCGCCGGACGCAGTAGCTGCGACCTCGACTGGCTGATCCGTCAGGAATTCGAAAGGCCTGCTCCGAACTCGGAGCAGGCCTTTTCTAATGCCCTGGAAATGGAGGCTACTTGTTCGGCTGCGGGGTCATGCGCAGGTACGGCTTCAGCTCCTTGTAGCCCTTTGGGAACATCTTGTCGGCGTCTTCATTGGAGATCGAGGGCAGGATCACGACCTCGTCGCCGTCCTGCCAGTTCGCCGGGGTCGCCACCTTCTCGTTATCCGTGAGCTGGAGGGAGTCGATGACACGCAGCAGCTCCGCGAAGTTGCGGCCGGTCGGCGCCGGGTAGGTGAGCATGAGACGCACCGTTTTCTTCGGGTCAATGACGAACACGGAGCGTACGGTCGCCGTCGCCTCGGCGTTGGGGTGGATCATGTCGTATAGCTGGGCGACTTTGCGGTCGTGGTCCGCGATAAGCGGGAAGTTGAGCTTGGCGCCTTGAGTCTCCTCGATGTCTTTCGCCCAGCTCCTGTGCGATTCGACGGGGTCCACGCTCAGGCCGATGACCTTGACGTTCCGCTTGTCGAATTCGCCCTTCAGTTTGGCGAGCTGCCCGAGCTCCGTGGTGCAGACAGGCGTGAAGTCGGCAGGGTGTGAGAAGAGGACGGTCCAGCTCTCGCCGGCCCATTCGTGGAAATTGATCGTGCCCTCGGTTGAGTCTTGGCTGAAGTCCGGGGCTTCGTCTCCTAATCGAACTGCCATAATGTACCTCCTTGTTCTGGGGCGATGGCCTTGCAGGGGTTGTGACTGTGATTGAAATGTTACTACAAAGCTAATGGGTCGTACGTGGTTGTTGTAGGCCGCGCGCTGGGTAAGTCTCCGCAGTCGTTATTGTGGCCGGCAGCGCTTGTCGCCAAGGACATCGCCGGCGTCCGTGCGGGCGGTGGTTGGCACCCGGGAAAGGGGTGTTGGCTCGACAGAGCGACCTCCCACCGTCCGCATCAGCATCGTCCGCCCGATTCGCGTTATTGTCAACTAGTGCCCAAGGTTCGTACCAGTTGCGTGTCGTATAGTGAGTCACCGTGAGGCTGAAGACGTTCTTATCGGAGGCGAATAAGTGAAGCTCATCCAGGCAGGGATATACCAGATCGTGAGCCCGTTCCCGGAGTTCCAGCGCAAGGATGCGTACGCGCTGCGCTGGGATCTGGAGGAGCATCCGCGAGTGACGAAGGGGCTGCCGTACGTGCTTCTGTACTTCATCGTCAGTCGAGGCGAGACGATGCTTGTCGACTGTGGCTGGAACACGGACGATTCGCTGTTGGCCCTCCAAGAGCAGCTACAGGAGAGGGGTACTGACGTCACCGAGATCGATAAGCTGCTGCTGACACACGCACACCCCGATCACTGCGGTCTCGGCGGCCGTCTGAAGGAGCTAACGGAGTGCTCGATCTGGATGCATGAGGCCGAGGTAGGTTTTCTCGACAGCCGGTACAGGGACCCGGACGCGCTGCTTGGACGGATGAACGAGTGGTTCGCCAAACATGGAGTGGACGAAAAGGACAAGGAAGAGCTCGAACGCAGTTCGATGCCGATGCGATTTTTCGTATCCCTGTTCGAGACGGACAACCTGGTGAGTGGCGGCGAGGAGATACGGGTCGGCGATTTCGTGTTCGAGGTGATCTGGACGCCGGGACACTCTCCGGGTCACATCTGTCTGTACGAACGCAATCACAAGCTGCTCATAAGCGGCGATCACGTGCTGCCGCAGATTACGCCGAACGTCAGCCTGCACCCGCAGCAGCGCGAGAACCCCCTGGGCGACTTTCTCGACAGCCTCGATCGCGTGGCGGAATTGGATGTTGCGCGGGTACTCCCGGCGCATGAATGGGACATCGACTGGTTCAAGAAGAGGGTCGACGAGATGAGAGACCACCATCGGGAGCGGCTTGGCGACATGCTGGCGACGGTCGGGCATGAGGGGTCGGCGACGGCGACAGACGTCGCCAAGCGAATCGAGTGGACGACGGGCTCCTACGACAGCTTTCCGCCGTTCATGCAGCGGGCGGCGATCGGCGAAGCCCTTTCGCATCTGGTGTACCTTACCAGCCAGGGAGAGTTGAAGCAGTTCGAAGAGAATGGCGTCGTCCGCTTCCAGCGGTCGTGACTATCACTCCGATGAAAACGCGATGACGTAGCTGAAAGGCAGAGTCGTCAGTGAGTCCGATAGATGAACCGCTTCGTAATACGAACAGTCGCGCCACTCGCCGCGAGACAACGCGGCTCCAGGTAGTTGAGGGAGTCACCGTGAGTATACGGAAGGCGAAAGCCGGAAACCTTGGATTCGCCGCGATGCTGGGATACCTGATCGGTACGTTTCCGACAGCGGATCTCGTCAGTCGCCGCCTGGCGCCACGCAATAGAGCAACGGCTGACCTTCGCGATGAAGGCAGCGGAAACCCGGGGGCCCTCAACGCCGCAAAGACGCTTGGCGCTCGTTGGGGGGCTGTGGTTCTCGGCGGAGACATCTTGAAGGCGGTCGGCGCATCACTGCTGGGCAGGCGGCTTGCGGGTGACGACGGCGCCTACGCGGCCGGTACCGGCGTGGTCGTTGGTCATTGTCTTCCGGTCTGGAACCGGTTCCGCGGAGGAAAGGGTGTCGCTGCCAGCGCCGGGACCACGGTCGTGTGCTTTCCGGCGTACATGCCGATTGACGTTGCGCTAGCCGGGGCGACGTTGCTGCTTTCGCGGGGTCGTGCAGGCCTCGCCGCGTATGTCGCGTCCGCCGTCTTCACCGCGTCGTCTCTGATCTGGTGGAAGACCCAGCGCGGCAACCTCTGGGGGCCGCGGCCGTCGGGCTGGCTACCGGTTTATGCGGCGGTTACCAGCGCCGTCATCTGCTACCGTTTCCTGTCGGCCGAGGCGGAGTCTCCGATACCGGGCTATCCCGAATCCGATCTGGAAACGAAGAAGGAGGCTTCCGTTGTCGCGTAAACTGCTAGAGAATACATTCGGATTCGATAGTTCGTGCTTCGTTTGTGATCCGGAGAACGAGGGCGGCATGCGACAGCGGTTCTACTACGACGACGAGAGCCAGCGCGTGGTAGCGGATTTTGAGCCAACGGTGGTTTTGTCCGGCGCTCCGAACTACGCGCACGGCGGCGCCAGTATGGCGGTCCTGGATGACGCGATGGCGTGGATAATTATCGCCGCCAAGGAGCGCTTTGGGGTAACGCGGCGCGTTGAAACTGACTTCGTCCGCCCGGTGACTCTTGGCAGGGCTTATGCAGTCGAAGCTTGGGTCGAATCGTACGAGGACAGGAGCATCGAGGCGCGGGCGGAGATACGCGACCCGAAGGGCAGGGTCTGTGTGTCAGCGAAGGGGATCTACACGGTGCTGACGCTAGACGAAGCTGAGGCCGCGATTGGCATTGGTGCCCGTGACAGCTCTTCGTACACGAAGGATAGCGTGTGATTCGGGATACTGCGGTCGTTATCGACTCGGCGGCGTACCTCCCGCAGGTGCTGATCGACCGGCACGGTGTTTTCATCGCGCCGCTCAGCGTCGAGTTAGATGGGGAGGAGTACCTCGAAGGAGTCGACATAACTCCGGACGAGTTCTACCAGCGGATTGGCGACGCAAAGTCCGTATCGACCTCGCAACCGTCGATCGGGCGGCTGATCGAATGTTATCAGCGGGCGGCGGCGGATGGCGCGAAGCACATCCTCTCGATACACATAGGCGCGAACGTCTCCGGAACCGTGCAATCGGCGCAGCTTGCTGCGGAGTCTAGCGAGGTTCCGGTGACGGTCGTGGATACGGGCCAGGCGTCGTTCGCGGAAGGGCTCTGCGTCATGGAGGCGATCGAAGCGTTGGAAGAGGGAGCGGACCTGATCGACGTGATGGAGCGGGTGAGGCTGGCCTCGGCGGTGGTGGGCAACACATTCGTTGTGAAGGCGCTCGACCTGGCGGACCGCGGTGGGCGCTTGAGCGGCGACGTGCATGACGCGGTCGTGGGTGTACCGGTGATGGTGCTGAGGGAGTCCGGCATGGAAGTCGTGGCGATGGCGAAGTCGGCGGCGGAGGCGGTGAATACGATGGCGGAGCACGTCCTAACGGCGATCGACAACGCTCCGAAGAAGAAGTTTCGCGTCGGCGTTGGGCATGGGGCGGCGCCGGAGATCGCCGCGGCGCTGCGAGAGCGGCTCGAAGGACTTAACGCCGTGGCGGAGGTCATCGACTATGTCGTCGGACCGTCGATGGGGAGTCATACCGGTCCTGGGACGGCCGGCGCTGTGTTCATCCCCCGTCCCGTCACTCCCTGACCGCCGGCGGCGCGCGGTAGTACGATTCAGTACGATCTGTTCTTGTTGAAGTCTCTCGATTCTGGAGGTCTCGTATGAAATACGACTACGACGTTGTGATCGTTGGAGTTGGTTCGGCTGGCATGGTCGCGGCTGAAGTCGCTTTCAACATGGGCGTTCGCGCGGCGATGGTGGAGCGGGATCGCGTCGGCGGCGATTGTCTGTGGACCGGCTGCGTGCCGAGTAAGACGCTGCTGTCCAGCGCGAAGGCGGCGCACACTATCCGCAACGCCGCCGCGTACGGAATCGATGCTGGCGACTTGAAGATCGATACGACGAAGGTCTGGGACCGGATAAAGCGAGTGCAAGAAGAGATCGCGTCCACGGACGACAACGCGGATCGTTTCCGGGAGATGGGCGTCGACGTGCTCGAGGGTGAGGCGACGTTCGTGGCTCCGCATCGAATTAGCGTCGGTGACCGCGAAGTCAGTACGAAGTACGCGCTGGTCTGTACGGGCTCACGTCCCGTCACGCCGCCGATCGACGGGTTGGAAGAGACGGGCTTTCTCAACAGTGAGAACCTGTTTCAGCTTGCTGGGGCGCCTGAGTCACTGATAGTGCTGGGCGGTGGGCCGATCGGTGTTGAGATGGCTCAGGGAATGAATCGGCTCGGGGTCAAGACCGTGTTACTCGAAGCCACGGACGGGATATTGACTCGGGATGAACCCTCGCTCACGGCCATCCTGATGGACAAGCTCCGCAGCGAAGGCGTCGAGGTGTGTGTTAACGCCAAAATATCGCGGGTTGAGCGGCAGGGCGATCGAAAAGTCGTTAGTGGACAAGTCAACGGTGAAGAGCGGAGATGGGAGGCGAGCGAGATGCTCGTCGCCGCGGGGAGGAAGCCGAACATCGATGCGTTGGACCTGGATGCGGTCGGAGTAAAAACGGGGCGCAAGGGGATTCGTGTTGACGAACGCCTCCGCACCAGCGCCGACTGGGTCTATGCGGCCGGAGATTGCGCGGGGCGGTTTCTCTTCACGCATAGCGCCGCGGCCGAAGCTGCGATGGCGCTACGCAACATGTTCTACCCGGGCGGTAGCGCAGCGCCGACGCTGGTCCCGTGGGCTACGTTTACGGACCCGGAACTGGCGCATGTTGGCATGACGGTGGAGGAGGCGGAGCGGAAACTTGGCAAGAAGTCCGTCCGAGTGTTCGAATTCGATCTCGCGCATTCAGACCGGGCACGAACCGAGGGCGCTACGTCCGGGAAGATGCTATTGGTCACTGACAACAGGCTGAAGATACTGGGCGCGCATATTCTCGCACCGTCGGCGGGTGAGATGATCTCGCAGTTCACGCTGGCGATCGTGGAGAAGGTGCGTTTGACTCCGGGGATGGCGACGACGAATCTCATGCAGGTCTATCCGACGTATTCGACGGCCGTGACTCAGTTGGCTGGTGATGCGATCTACGAGCAGTTGAGGAGCCCGGTGATTCGGGCCGCTCGCCGTCTAAATCGTTTGCTCTTCGAGTAGTTCGCTCTATTCGTGTTCGCGGATCGTCCCGTCCTCAAGCCAGAGGATGCGGCTCGCGAACTGGCGGATGCGGGCATCGTGTGAGACGACGATGACGCCTTTGTTGAGTTCGATCGCCTTCTGATGGAGTAGCTGCATCACCTCGTGCCCGCGCTTGGAGTCGAGGTTTGCCGTCGGCTCATCCGCCAGGATCAGGTCGGCGTCCTTCGCAAGGGCACGCGCGATGGCGACTCGCTGTTTCTCACCGTCACTCATCTTCTTCGGCAATGAGTTGGCGCGGTGGCTGAGTCCGAGCGTGTCAAGCCACTCGAGGGCGCGGTCCGTTGGCGGGGTCCGCCCGTTGGAGGCGCGCTTGTGGATGACCAGGCTCACGTTCTCGACTGCCGTCAGCGCTGCGAGCAGGTTGAAGCTCTGATAGACGAAGCCGACTTTGTCGCGCCGAATCGCCGCCAGCTTCGACTCTCCCATCTTCGTAATGTCGATGCCACAGACCTCGACGCTGCCGACGGTCGGGCGAAGCAGCGCTCCTGCGATCGTGAGCAACGTCGTTTTGCCCGATCCCGATGGGCCCATGATCGCTACGATTTCGCCACCATTGACGCTCAGCGTGACGTTCTCAAGAGCGGTTACGCTGAGCTCGCCCGAGCCATAGGTCTTGCTGACCCCTTCGAGTTTAAGTATCGATCTCTGAGGTTCGCTCATCGGTAGGTCTAACCCTTGAACACCGTTACGGGGTCGATGCTTGCCAGTCTGCGGATCGGGATGTAGGCAGCGAAGATGGACATCAAGAGAGTTGCACCCGCTATGCCGACGATGTCCTGCCACCGTACGAAGACGACGAACTGAGGTACGGCATTTTGGGCGAAAGGAGCGACAAGGACCGTTAGTGCCGCTCCCACGAGGAAACCGAGGGCGCCCGTGACGATGCTTTGTTCGAAAACCACGCGGTAAAGAAAGGGGTTCGTAAAGCCTTCCGCCTTCAAGATACCGTACTCGCGCGATTTCTCGACCGTCGCGGTGTAGATCGTCAGCCCTGCGACCGATAATCCGACAATGAAGGCCAGAGCCATGACTACGATCAGGATCGGGAGGACGTTCCCGAGAATGCGGTCTCTGGTGTCGTCCGCGAACTCGTCGCCGGGGATGAACTTGACGCCAGGCAGCAGTAGAGCCATTCGCTTGGCGACGAGGTCCACCTGACTTGGATCCTTGAGTGTCAGGACGAAAAACGTGCGCAACTGCTGATCGAACTCGAGGAAGTCGCTTGCCGTATCGAGTGTTACGTGGCCGACCTGCGTGTAGATGAAGTCGCCGCCTTCCGAGTAACCGACGACCGTCAACGACTTGTTGCCGCGGACGAGCCTGTCTCCAATGTCGACATCGAAACGGTCGTGCATGGCCTTATCGATGATGATTTCGCCCGGGCCAGGTGGGCTCTTTCCTTCAACTACCCTCAGAGGACCGCCGAGCGCCTTTTTCGGATCGTAACCGACGAGCTGAACATCGAAGGTGTCGTCCCGATCGTCGGTGGATTTGCTCATCTCGAGCGGGCGCACGATCAAAGGGCTGACGATGTCTGTCTCTGGGACACGCTCTAACGCTCCCTCAAGGAAGGCCGGAAGCAGCGAACCAGCGGCGGCGAAATCGGTAGCGCGGTCGCTAGCCACCCAGAGATCGGCGGGGACATCTTCCACGAAGCTACCAACCTGCTCGCTCCAGCCGCGAAATAGCGAGAGGAGAACGCCGATCAGGAAGACAGACAGGGCGATCCCACCTACGGAGATGGCGAGCCGTGTTTTCTCAGCGAAGAGGTTTTTTCTGGCGACAAGTAACATGTAAATTACCGTGAATCTGTAGTTTACTGGGTCACCGCGGCAGGCGGCAACAGAAAGTGACCGGCTGGTCACTTAGTTGACACAAGCCAGGGGCGAAACTGAGAATATTGACTTACTAGACTTAAAGCCAGTGTTCTCTCCGCTCCCCTCTCTGAACGTCCTGCGCGTGCCTGTGTCGCTGCTGGCTCTGGCCGGTGTGGCCGTCCTTATCGCGGCTTGCGCGCGCGAAGACGACTTTCCAGATGTCGTCACGACGCCGTCGAAGACCGCCGCTCCGATCGAGGCGGATATCCTGGCCTACGTGTCCGAAACCAACTCCCGTAGCGAGATCCGCATCGTGAACGCGTTCGGCGCCGCTTCGCAGTCTCTCTCAAACCGGCTTTCCCCCAGCAACAGCTATCCCTCGTGGTCCCCCGACGGTGAGCACATCGTCTTCATGTCGTTGCGGGAGAGCAGCGGCGATATCTACATAATGAATTCAGACGGAACCGGGCAGTTCCGAATCACGGACGATCCCGAGCCGGACCTGCTCCCGGCCTGGGCGCCGGATGGCGAGAAGATTGCCTTCGTCGCGAGACGAGACGGCAACAGCGAGATATACGTCATGAACGCAGACGGATCCAATCAGACGCGACTGACGATGAATCCCGCGGACGATAGCGTTCCCACCTGGTCGCCGGACGGCAGCCTGATCGCGTTCGAGTCCGATCGCTCCGGAAGCCTGGACCTATGGGTGATGAACGCCGACGGATCGGACCCGCGCCCGCTGATTCAGAGCCTCGGCGTGGACTTCGCGGCCGAATGGTCACCGGATGGCGAGCGGCTCGCGTTCGCGTCTACGCGATCGGGCAACGCCGAGATATACGTCTCGAGTGCGGACGGGACCAACGTCATCCAGTTGACGGATGAGATAACGGATGACGGCGATCCAACGTGGTCGCCGGACGGTCAGACGATCGCCTTCTACGCCGACCGCGTAGGCGATCGCGAGATACACTCAATGGCGCCAGACGGAAGTGACGTTCGCCGTTTGACTAGCAGCGAGTCGCTCTTCTTCGGGCCGGCCTACTCCCCGGACGGCGGACATATCGCCCTCACATCCGCTCGCGAGGGGCGTGTGTCCATCCTAATAATGAGAGCGGATGGCAGCGGACTGACGGTTTTGACGGACCGGCCCGCGTCGGACCTGGATCCCGACTGGTCGCCGGACGGCACGAAGGTTGCGTTCCGGGCGTTTCGGGATGGCAACGGCGAGATCTATGTGATGGACTCTGACGGCTCCGATCAGATACGTCTGACGGAACACTCCGCGGACGACCGCGAGCCGGCTTGGTCGCCGGACGGCCAATCGATCGCGTTCGTTTCAGAGCGCGACGGTAACCTTGAGATATACGTGATGCGGCCTGATGGGTCCGGCCTTCAGCGCCTTACGGACGATCCCACCCCGGATTTTGCTCCTGCTTGGTCGCCAGACGGGACTCGCATCGCTTTCACGTCCAACCGTGCTGGAGAAGCGGACATCTATCTGATGGACCCGAACGGCGATAACATCGTCAGGCTCACGAGCGGTGAGACGTTCGACGCCTTTCCCGTCTGGTCGCCAGATGGCACGCTAATCGCGTTTGAGACCGAGATTGGGGAGGATATCCGGGATGTCGTTGTGATGGCGGCAGACGGAACGGGCGTAATCCGGCTTACGGAAAGTGACGGGAGGAGTTCGTCGCCGACGTGGTCCCCGGACGGCTCACGACTGGCTTTCACCTCCAACAGCAGCGGGAACGATGAGATATACATCGTAAACGCTGATGGATCGGAGTTGCGAAACATTACCAACGATCCGGGTTCGGACCGCTCGCCAGCATGGTCCCTGAGAGACGACCTGATCGCCTTCGACTCCGACCGCGACGGCAACCGAGGGCTGTACATGCTGAGCGAGAACGGCACGGGTCTGAGGTGGATTACACAAGGCATTAGCCGTGATACAGAGGCCGTCTGGAAACCGCTCCAATGAGGATGCTGTGAGCCTTCGCCTGAGAATCGTTGGCGGCGCTGTACTTGCCGGACTGTTGTTTGCTGTAGCGGTGGCGTGTGGTGGTAGCGACGATGCTGCGGTTCCGGGTCCCAGAGTGACGTTCATTGGACGTCAAAACGGCGACTACGACATCAGGATCCCGACATCCAACTTCAGGCTACCGGTCTCGCTGACGCACAGCCTGCCCTGGGACTCGGCTCCGATCTGGTCGCCGGACGGCAGTCGTATCGCTTTCTACTCCGACCGCGTGTTCAATCTCCCAAACAGAGACGACAACGTCGACATCTACGTGATGGACGCGGACGGCGCTGACTTCACCAGACTGACCGAGGAACCCGGATCGGACGCGTTTCCGATCTGGTCGCCGGACGGGTCGCGGATCGCCTTCTACTCCGATCGCGACGGTGACGGTGAGGTGTTCGTCATGAGTCCGGATGGTGCAGGGGTCGTGCAGTTGACCGACAACGACGAGATAGACATACCGTACTCGTGGTCGCCGGACGGGTCGCGCATCGCCTTCGTGTCCGGCCGCGACCGTGATATTGAGATTTACACCATGAACGCTGACGGTTCCGATCAGCGGCGGATCACGAAGGCCGAAGGCCCGGACCTCAACCCCGCTTGGTCGCCCGACGGTGCGCGGATCGCCTTCGAGTCGAATCGCGATGGAAACAGCGACATCTACGTCTCGAACGCAGACGGGTCCGACCAAGTGAATGTCACAGTCAAGGCGTTAAGCGACACTAGTCCTGCGTGGTCCAGCGACGGTGTCAGGCTTGCCTTCGTCTCCGGCCGCGACGGCAATAGCGAGGTGTACGTGCTGGATACGGCGTTCTCCGAGTTGTTCAGGGTTTCGAACGCGCCTCGTGTGGACAACGATCCATCGTGGTCGCCGGGCGGGCTTCGTCTCGTGTTTGTGTCTCATCGCGATTTCGACCGGGAGATATATATCGCGAACGCGGACGGGACCGGCGTGACGCGAATCACGCGTAATGAAGGTCCCGATATGGAGCCGGCGTGGTCGCCGGACGGATCGCAGATCGCCTTTACGGGTTTTTCCGGGAGAAGAAGAGATGTGTTCGTTATCAGCAGCGATGGCGGGCAGATCGTTCGGCTAACGAACGACATCAGCCTGGACGCTAAAATCATACAGGAGGCGCCGTATGCAGCAGTCAGGTAGTGAAGTCTACGTTGGAAGGTACTTCGGGCAGCACGAGTACGATGTGACCGCGGAGGCGGTGCGTCACTACTGCCAGTCCGTAGCGGAGGACGAGTCGCTCTTCACGGAGAAGTCGCCCTACGATACCGTGGTCGCGCCGCCGCTGATGTTTCATTCAGACGTCTACGCCTATCACGGTTGGTATCTCCCGCACATCTACGGAAATCTGCACGCCAGGCAAGAGTGGCAGTTCTTCGGACCGAGCATGACCGGCCAGAAAGTGACCACGACCTCGACGATCGTCGATCGATACGAGAAGCGAGACCGTGATTACGTCGTCAACGAGGTGAATCAGTTCGCCGAAGATGGGAGGCCTCTGCTGCGGGGGCGTACCCACCAGAGCTTCTTGAAAGACAAAGAACGTCGCGACACCGTTGTCGACAAGGATCGCGAGAAGCGCTCGGACCGCCGGTTCGATGTTGGTGGAGGTGATGTGATCGAGGAGTTAGCCGGGTCCGCGAAGGAGATCACGCTTGAGATGTGTAAGAAGTTTTCGCCCGGGAAGACCTATCACAACGATATTGAAGCGGCGAGGGCACTGGGCTTCCCGGACATCGTCGTGCAGGGAATGATGCCGCTTTGCTTCGTCGCCGACATGCTGGCGGAGAGGTTCGGGAGCGGACTCTACGTTGGCGGGCGGATGGATATCAAGTTAGTGAACGTGCTCTGGCAGGGAGAGACGGTTCGTGCCCATGGGATCGTCCAGGAACTAGTCAAGGAAGGCGAAGCGCAACGGGCACAGCTTCAGGTCTGGTGCGAGAAGGACGATGGCACCAAGGTCGTCGTCGGGAGCGCCAGCGCGCTCGTGCCTTAGCGATTCGCGTCAGGACTGGCGTTGCGGGCTACTGGGCAGATGATCGACGATCAGGTCGAGCGCCTCACCCTTGCGAACCCAGTCGAGAAGTTCCGAACGTAGAAGGGCGCTCACCTTCTCGAGTGCCTGCGCACGGCTGGGATCGCTCTGGCGCGCCATAGCGCTGTGGACTTCGCGGAGCGCGTCCTCGCAGGCGGATGCCATACGCCAGGCGAAGAACCAGCGGCCGTTGATATCGGCCCATGAATCTGTCTGTTGTGTCGCATCCGCGTAAGTGGTTGCTTGCATATTGATGAACCCATCCCTTCGTGTAACGTCGCTCAATATTGAGATGCCTAAGGGACCGCCGGCGTTACACGGATATGCGGAATCGGAGGCTTTCTAACAGGTCTCATCCGAGGGTCGTCTGATATACTGAATCTAAGTGAATCTATACGATCAACGAGAGGTGATTCGAGCTGCCAAAGAGTAAGCGCAGGCGGCGACGAGGTCCGGCTCATTTCGAGGGGCCGCGACGTTCGAAGCCGCCGTTTCCAATAAACATCATATTCAACGTCAAGATGTTTTACGTCTTCTTCATCATCGTGATGATCGCGAGCATGGCGGCGGTTGGACTGGTCGGCTTCAGTGGCAGCACTAACACCCCGGCCCCGGTGTTCAGCGACGAAGACCTGCCCGAGCCCACACCGTTCGTGCTGACGTATCCGGCGCCGGCACAGACTATCGATGGAACGCAGCCGCACGTCGCGACGATCGAGACGAACATGGGGACCATCGAGGTGGAGCTGGCGACCGACGCTCCGAACGCCGTCAACAGCTTCGCGTTCCTGGCGGGGAAGGGCTTCTACGATGGTACCGCCTTCTTCTTCGTTAACGATTACTTCGCCCAGGCAGGCGACCCCACCTGTAACCTGGCGGAGGACGCAATCTGTTCCGGAGTCGGGGGGCCGGGATACATCTTGCCGCGTGAGGACAGCGCGGGGGCACACGAGCAGTGGGCGATCGTAGCGCCGGCGCTCGGCGCCAGTGGAGACGACGTTCACGGCAGCCAGTTCCGGGTGCTTTATCAGGACGATCTCCGGCTGGACGGGTCCGAGACGGTGTTTGGTACGGTGACCAGCGGACAGGAGATTCTCGAGTCGCTTGGCTCGTTCCTCCCGTGCTCGGTGGCTGGTGGCGATGGCTGCGTCGACGACCTCAGTTCCGCCCTCGTGATCGAGACGATCGAAGTCCGGCCCGCGTAGCGGATTCAGCCAGAACGATTAAGGCCAGCCAGGTGGCCGGCCTTTTCATGCTTTGTCCGGGCGGAAACGAAGGTTCTAGGTCTTGGTCTCTTCCTTGTCGGCGGAGTCCTTGTCCTCTTCGGTCTCGTCCTTGATTTCGCTCCGGAACTCGCGTATGCCACGCCCGATGCCCTTGCCAATGTCACCGATTCGCGAGGCGCCGAAGAGTACGACGACGATGGCGAGGATGATGAGGAGCTCGGGAGCACCAAAACTTTGGAAAATCAGCATCGAATCACCTCAGTTCAAGCATAGCACTGGCTGAATTCCGTCACAACCAACTCTACCCGACGAAGCGCTCGATTGCGAACATCAGGAACAAGAAGACCACTGTTACTGCAGCCGCCACGAGGCCCGGCAGCCAGATAGCGCCGATAACGAAGAATATCGCTAGCGCGGCAGAAATCCCAATTCCGGAGACGATGATGATGCGGGCCACGACGATGGCAAGCGGGATCTCGAGGTCCGTGGACGCGGCATCGAGTTCGGGATCTACCGGGGCGTCTGGTTGCTCCACCACGACAACATCGTACGGTCTGCGTTCAGGCGGGGTAAAGCCGTCGCGGCCCTCTATCTACGAATCTTTACGGCAAACGAACGGGGAGACAGCGGCGAGAATGGGCCACCGACCGGCGACAGAACGGCGAGACCCAGGGGCGATAGTGGTGGTAGGCAAGGAGGAACACCGCCATGATCAGATTTGTTGTGATGATAGTAATAGTCATAGGGGTCGCCGTGATGTTCTACGACGGTCAGGACAGCGGAGAGGTGGGGGCGAACGACTCTCGGCTAGAGACGGGATGGAGCGAACTCGATTCCATGCTGGACGACGGCCTCACGGACGAAGCCCACGCAAGGATCTCGAACACCCTTTCCTACTCAGCAGGCACCCTGCGCGGTTGGGGCGACGGCCTGGTTGGAGCGGTACAGGACGTCGCGGAACCGTATTAGCGCGTGGTCGGGGCGACCAAACTCAGAGAGCGAAAACGCCCGGGGTGATAACGCGGAACGGGACTCCGCTCAGACCGTTACGCCGTTGCTTCCAACCCTAGCGATTCGCCCACAGGACCTCGCCGGCGCCCGAGGTGCGGCTATCTCGCTTCAGCATCTCTTCGAACTCCTCGGCGGGAACCGCCTTGCTGAACAGGAAGCCCTGCGTCACGTCGCACCCGTGTTCCTTGAGGAAGGCGAGTTGCTCTTCCGTTTCAACACCCTCAGCGATCACCTTTAGCTTGACACTTTTGGCCATGGCGAGAATCGCGACGGTGATCGCTGCGACGCTCTGATCGATGATGATGTCTTGTACGAAGGAACGATCAATCTTTAGCGAGCTTACAGGGAATCTCCTCAAGTTGCTGAGAGAGGAATGTCCGGTGCCGAAGTCGTCCATCGCGATCTGTATGCCCATCTCCCGCAAGGCAAGAAGCGTGGTGGTCGTGGACTCCACATCTTGCATCGCGGCTCCCTCGGTGATCTCCACATCCTGTTGTGGCACACCTCTGCTCGCAACATCGGCTGTGTGGGTTGGGGCGACGGCCTGGCCGGAGCCGTGCAGGAGATCGCGGAACCGTATTAGTGCGTGGTCGGGGTGGACGGATTCGAACCGTCGGCCTCCTGGCCCCAAACCAGGCGCTCTATCCTGAC
>JACZRQ010000049.1 GCA_022574655.1 Chloroflexota bacterium | reverse complement strand
GACGGCCGTGATGCGCCCGGCGGAGGCGCGACGAGCGGCGTCGATCATCACGAACAGCTCCATCAGGTGGTTGTTTACGGGCGAAGAGATGGTCTGGACCAAGAAGATGTCGCGCGCACGGATGTTTTCGTTGAAGCGTACGAAGGTGTTCTCATTCGAGAACTGGTAGACCTCGGACTCGCCGAGAGTCGTTTCCATGTAGTCGCAGATAGCCCGGGCGAGCGTGGGGTGCGCATTCCCAGTGAATACTCTGAGGTCTTGGTAGAGCGGTGTGTCTGCCACAGCAAGCGGGTATCACTATAACGAACCAAGATAGACATGACAACACAAGACCGATTGTTTGGCGGGCAGAACTCGTCTGCCACAGCCGGCATGCAGCAGGGCCAGGATTGGATCTGGATATCTTGACCGGGGTCGAGGCACTCGGATACGTTGGGGCCACTCCCGGGAACCTCGCGGCCCAAGCATACCCATTTTGAACAAGCAAGCGAACGCCCCCCGAGCCTTTGCCGTGTTGCTGCTTATCGGTAGCATCTGGGGCTCGTCATTCCTGTTCATGAAGGTCCTGTTGGACGACATCTCACCAATTGAGATCGTCGCTGGGCGCTTGTTCTTCGGAATGCTGGCGATTGGTTTGTTCGTGGGGTGGCGAAGGATCCGGGTGCGTGTGACGCCTCTGCTGATAGTGCAGATGTCGTTCCTAGCCTTCATAGGCAACATTATTCCGTTCGGTCTGATCGCCTGGGGGGAGGAGCACATTGATTCGGGCATCGCGGGCGTCCTGAATTCTACGATGCCGATCTTCACAGCCATTCTCGCAGCGATTTTCCTTGCAGAGGAACGGATCACGCCGATGAGGTTGGCAGGAATTGCGCTGGGCTTCGCCGGGGTGTTAGCGCTGACAGGAGTTGACATCGTCAACGTCACCGACTCGAGCGTGCTGGGACAGTTGGCCGTCATCGGCGCGGCGTTTTGCTACGGGATCGGCGCCGTATACACTAGGAGCCTGCTGGGATCTCACGACCCGGTGAGCCTTGCATCGCTCCAGATCACCTTAGCTATGGTACTGACCATTCCACTGGTCTTCATCATCGAAGGTTCGCCGGGTTACGGGATGAGCGCTGAATCGGTGCTTTCGCTGCTGGGTTTGGGGGTGCTGGGCACCGGACTTGCTTACGTACTCTTCTACTGGCTGATCGACAACATCGGCAGCGTGCGTTCGTCACTTGTCACGTATGTCGTGCCTGTGATCGCGCTGTTTCTCGGCTGGCTCGTGCTTGATGAGGGCATCGGCCTCAACGTGATCCTTGGGTCCGCGCTGATTATCGGCGGCGTCGCCAGCGTGATGCGGGGCCAAGCGCCGTCATCGGTGAGACCAACGAATGTGCGTGAGGAGAACCCTTCGCCACAGAACCCGTAGCGCTTCGGGATTGGAGGCGTTGACTGAGAGTCGCCTAACGCAATTTCGGGTATAAAGCGTTGACATCAGGCATGATGCCTGTTAACATCCTGAACTGGATGGCTGCCGAGTCTCCCTTTCTACGTGTTTCCCTGTTTACCTGTCTTTGCCATTAGGCGTTTATTGTCCCGTTGAAGAAGTCGTCGCCCTAGCCTCATTAGATTTAGGAGAGGTTGTGCATGGTTGTCCCGAGAGACGTTATCCGAGAGAAGTTCCGTGTTCCCGATGTTAAGAAGTCGTACTCGCGGGTGCCGGAGATCATCGAGCTACCCAACCTCATTCAGATTCAGATCGACTCGTATGAGGTGTTCAAGACCGAGAGTCTAGCTGAACTCTTCACTGAGATCTCGCCGATCCAGGACTTCACAGGCAACCGCCTGGAGATGCACTTCGCGACTGAAACCAAGGCATTCCTTAACATGGAGAACGATGACCTGATCGGTCGGGTTCCCACATCGGACATTAAGAAGGGGAAGGACAAGCTGTGGCCGGCGGGAGAGCCTATTACTCTGGCGGGCATCGAGCTGCTTCGAGAGCGTGGCGTCAAGCAGTTTGGCGTGAGGGGCTACTACTTCGGTGATCCGAAGTACTCGATAGACGAGTGCCGCGAACGCGACGCCACGCTGGCGGCGCCGCTTAAGGTCAACGTCCAACTTCTGGTAAAGGAGACGGGCGAAATCAAGGAGCAGGAGATCTTCATGGGAGATTTCCCGCTCATGACGGAGAAGGGGACGTTCATCATCAACGGCGCCGAGCGCGTCGTTGTTTCACAACTCGTCCGCTCGCCCGGCGTGTATCTGACGGCCGAGCGAGATGCGACCAGCGGCCGGGCACTGTGCTACGCGAAGCTGATCCCGAACCGCGGCGCGTGGCTTGAGTTCGAGACGTCGAACAAGGACATTGTCTCGGTGAAGGTCGACCGCAAGCGTAAGATTCCAATCACTACGCTGATTCGGGCGATAGACGAACCATACCTTCTGCCCAAGCACCCGAGCGCAAAAGAGATAAAGAAGCTCCAGCAGGAGATTGACGGGGCGAAGACGGAGCGCGAGGCCGAGAAGAAGCGTCAGCTTATGCTCAAGCTTTTGGGCACGGACGACCGCGTTCTGGCACTGTTCGAAGAGATCGATACGGATGAGGATCATCGCTACATCCAGTCAACCCTTGACCGCGACACAACGTCTACGAACAAGGAAGAAGCGCTCCTCGACTTCTACCGCCGGCTGCGCCCGGGCGATCCGCCAACGATTGAAAACGCACGGCAGCTGATATCGTCTCTATTCTTCAACCCGCGTCGGTACGACCTCGGTCGGGTCGGCCGCTACAAGGTAAGTAAGCGCCTTTCGAGAAGGGAAACGATTAAAGAGCGGGTCCTCCAGCCAGATGACCTGATCGCGATCGTGCGTGAGATCATCCGACTGAACCGGGGACTTGGCCGACCCGATGACATCGACCATCTGGGCAACCGCCGGGTGCGCACGGTGGGCGAGTTGATCCAGAACAGCTTCCGGATCGGCCTGCTGCGAATGGAGCGTGTAATCCGCGAGCGAATGACGATCACCGATCCTCAGGAGACCGCACCGAGCCAGTTGATCAACATCCGGCCGGTGGTTGCGGCAATAAAGGAGTTCTTTGGCGGCTCCCAGCTTTCGCAGTTCATGGACCAGACGAACCCGCTGGCCGAACTGACACACAAGCGCAGGCTGTCGGCTCTTGGACCGGGCGGTCTGTCGCGAGACCGAGCAGGATTCGACGTCCGCGACGTCCACTTCAGCCACTACGGGCGAATTTGCCCGATCGAGACGCCTGAAGGGCCGAACATTGGCCTCATTGGTAGTCTGGCCACATACGGCCGCATCAACCAGTACGGCTTCATCGAGACGCCTTATCGCAAGGTGGCGAAAGAACTTTCCCGAACATCTCCCAAGCTGGTGGGCCAAGTCCTGCGTGAGGAGGTCAAGGCCTCTACGGGGAGAGTGATCGCGGAGGCAGATACGCCCATCGATGAGAAGCTGGCGAAAAAGCTGGAAAAGGCAGAGGACAAGAACATCCCGCTGCACGCCTACGTCTCCGATCAGGTCGACTATCTATCCGCGGACGAAGAAGAAGATTTCATCGTGGCCCAAGCGAACACGCGGTTGGATGAGAACAACCGCCTCCTGGAGGAGCGTATGGAGGTTCGTCACCACGGGACGTTCGTCATGGTGGGCCCGGATGAGGTAGATTACCTGGACCTCTCACCAATGCAGATCGTTTCAGTCGCTGCTTCGCTGATACCGTTTCTAGAGCACGATGACGCGAACCGGGCCCTCATGGGCGCTAACATGCAACGACAGGCTGTGCCGCTTGTACGGCCCGAGATACCCCTCGTGGGCACGGGGATGGAGCGGCGGACCGCGGTAGACTCAGGCCAGATCATCATCGCCGAGGACGATGGGGTCGTCACGAGCGTGACCGGCGATGTTATCAATATCCGTTACAAAAACAAGGTCGAAAAGGCCTACCAGCTAAAGAAGTTCGTCCGGTCCAATCAGGGTACCTGCATCAACCACCGTGCCGCCGTTGTCCGAGGCGAGTCAGTGAAAAAGGGCGACACGCTGGCGGACAGCGCGTCTACGGAATCGGGCGAGCTTGCTCTTGGCCAGACGCTGCTCGTCGCGTTCATGAGCTGGGAAGGCTATAACTTCGAGGATGCGATTATCATTTCTGAGTCTATCGCACGAGACGACAAGTTCACTTCGATCCACGTCGAGAAGCATGAAGTCGAAGCCCGTGACACGAAGCTGGGGCCCGAGGAGATTACCCGGGACATCCCCAACGTTGGGGAGGAGAGCCTCCTAGATCTAGATGAATGGGGCATCGTTCGCGTCGGCGCCGAGGTTCAATCAGGCGACATTCTCGTCGGCAAGATCACGCCGAAGGGCGAGACGGAGCTAACGGCCGAAGAGAAGCTTCTGCGAGCGATCTTCGGAGAGAAGGCACGGGAAGTGAAGGACACTTCACTGCGGGTGCCGCACGGCCAACGCGGGAAGGTGATCGAGACGCGATTCTTTGCACGACCGGAGACGCCGGGACGCGGCACCACCGCCACCCTGGGCCTGAGCCGCTGGCCGCCTTACGCGCAGATAACAGATGAGTTGCAACCGGGCGTTCAAGCGATGGTTAGAATCTCGATCGCGCAGCGCCGCAAGGTGGCCGAGGGTGACAAGATGGCCGGGCGCCACGGGAATAAGGGTGTGATTTCGCGCATTCTGCCTGTCGAGGACATGCCGCACCTACTCGATGGGACACCGATGGACATCATCCTCAACCCGATCGGCGTGCCGAGCCGGATGAACATTGGCCAGGTGCTGGAGACGCACCTTGGCTGGGCGGCGCGCCGGATGGGCTTCCGGGCGATATCACCAGTGTTCGACGGCGGTAACCCGCGCACGATTGAGGACGCCCTATGCAGACTGTGGCTTTGCGAGCAGGCTGATGCGCTGCTGCCACCGGAGAGCCCGAACAGGACAAACGGCACGAACGGCGATGGGAGCATAATCGGCGAGCGAGTCGACGAAGAGAAGGTCGGCGCATGGCTGAAGGCCAAGGGCTATGACGCCGGTCCAGTGTTCGATGACGAGATCGTGGGCGAGGCGGCGCGTGTCGGCCTAGAGATTTGGCTGACGGGGCACGGCGTGAAGCGGATCAAGGGCAAGCCGTACGAGGAGCTAGACGCCGCGGCAAAGAAGCTCCTGATGGATAAAGGGCTATCACCGCCGATCTATGGCAAGCAGTCTCTCCTGGACGGACGAAGTGGCGAGCCTTTCGCGCAGCCGGTGACGGTCGGCTACCTGTACATGCTGAAGCTGGTCCACCTGGTAGAGGATAAGATTCACGCGCGATCGACGGGTCCGTACTCACTGATTACGCAGCAGCCGTTGGGTGGCAAGGCGCAGTTCGGGGGGCAACGGTTCGGCGAGATGGAGGTTTGGGCGCTGGAAGCCTATGGAGCGGCGAACATCCTCCAGGAGCTGCTGACGGTGAAGTCAGATGATGTCGTCGGCCGAGTCAAGGCGTATGAAGCGATCGTCAAAGGAGAGGACATCCAAGAGCCCGGTGTTCCGGAATCCTTCAAGGTCCTCGTGAAGGAGTTGCAGAGCCTAGGGCTTGCAGTGGAAGTCCTGAACGACGAAGAAGAACGAGTGACGCTGGCGGAAACGTCGACACAGGACCTACCGGAACTCGGCATCGATCTTAGCGGATTCGAGAAAGGGGAGGATCTAGGTGGCTCTGGAAGTTAACGACTTCAACGCGATACGGATATCGCTGGCCTCTCCTGAGCAGATCAGGTCATGGTCGTACGGCGAGGTAACGAAACCGGAAACGATAAACTACCGAACTCTAAAGCCGGAGAAAGACGGTCTGTTCTGCGAGAAGATCTTCGGCCCGACGAAGGATTTTGAATGCTACTGCGGCAAGTACAAGCGAGTGCGCTACAAGGGCATCGTCTGCGATAAGTGCGGGGTCGAGGTCACTCGTTCGAAGGTGCGGCGGGAGCGAATGGGTCACATTCAGCTGGCCTCACCGGTCTCTCACATCTGGTTTGTGAAGGGCACACCGAGTCGAATCGGACTTTTGCTCGATATGTCGCCTCGGAGCCTAGAACGTGTTCTCTACTTCGCTCAGTTCGTCGTCACGTCCGTTGACCGCGACATGCAGAAGTCTGCGATCGAAGAGCTGACGCGAGAGATGGACGAGGTAGTGGATCAGAGCGAGTCGGAACACACCGGCAAGCTGGCGGAGTTAGAGGAATCGACCGCGAAGTTACTCGAAGAACTGGAAGCGAGCCGGCCGAAGCGCATAAAGACGGCGGAGCAGCAGATCGAAGACGACATGACGACGTTGAAGGATAAGGCCGCCGAGCTCCTCAAGTTGGTTGAGAAGATTGGAGAAAAGAAGGTCCCGAAAAAGCTGGTGCTGGATGACACTTTCACTCTTGCAGTCCGTGGCGACCTTCTTCCAAAGAACCCACAGAGGAAGCTGGAGAAGGCGCTGGCGACGCGTGTCGGAAGGGTCGAACGCGGCCGTGCCTCGCGGCTTAAGGCAGTTGAGACCGCATTGAATAAGGAGATCACGGCTGCTCGCGATATCGCGGCGGTGCAGATGGCCCCAATCCGCAAGAGGATCAACGAGGAGCGCGAGGAGGTTCGTGCCGATTACGTCGCGCGGATTGAGGAGATCGAGGATCTCAAAGACCCGGCCGAGGACGACGAGTGCACGCTGCTGGCCGAGCAGACGTACCGCGAGATTAACGAGAAGTATCCGGGAATCGTGCAAGCAGGGATGGGCGCGGAGGCGATCCTAGAGATATTGGACCGGGTGAACCTGGAGAACCTGTCTGTCAAGCTACGCGAAGAGATTCAGAGCTTCAGCGGCCAGCGACGCAAGAAGGCGACCAAGCGCCTGCGCGTTGTGGAAGCGCTCCGCAAGAGCGGCAACAAACCGGAATGGATGGTCGTGGGCATTCTGCCGGTCCTTCCTCCAGACCTACGACCGATGGTCCAGTTGGACGGCGGCCGTTTCGCGACGAGTGACCTTAACGACCTGTATCGGCGCGTGATTAACCGTAACAACCGGTTGAAGCGGCTCCTGGAGCTGGGGGCGCCAGAGATCATCATCCGCAACGAGAAGCGGATGCTTCAGGAGGCTGTTGACAGCCTCATCGATAACGGGCGGCGCGGCCGTGCCGTGTCAACGGCCGGCAACCACAAGTTGAAGTCGCTATCGGACATGCTCAAGGGCAAGCAAGGGCGCTTCCGCCAGAACCTACTGGGTAAGCGAGTAGACTACTCCGGTCGTTCGGTCATCGTCGTTGGACCAGAGTTGAAGCTGCACCAGTGCGGCCTGCCAAAGAAGATGGCTCTGGAACTGTTCAAGCCGTTCGTGATGCACGGTCTCGTGGCGAGGGGGTTGGCGCACAACATCAAGTCCGCCAAGCGAATCGTCGAGCGAGCGCGCCCGGAGGTGTGGGACATCCTCGATGAGGCGATACGCGAGCGGCCGGTAATGCTCAACCGCGCACCAACGCTTCACCGATTGGGAATCCAGGCTTTCGAGCCGGTCTTGATCGACGGTAGCGCCATCCAGCTCCACCCGCTGGTTTGCACGGCGTTCAACGCAGACTTCGACGGCGACCAGATGGCCGTACACATTCCGCTCTCCCGCGCGGCAGTGGCGGAAGCTCGGCAGATCATGCTATCGAGCTCCAACCTGCTATACCCATCGAATGGTGAACCCGTGGTAGCGCCGACGCTGGATATCGTTCTTGGCTGCTACTACATGACTGAGATGAAGCCGGGTGAGAAGGGCTCCTATAAGGAAGGCCCGCCACCCACTGGCGTCTACAGCAGCTTCGATGAGGTGAAGCTGGCGCACATGAGCGGGCATGTGGACCTGCGTGCGCCGATCCGTGCTCGAGACGAGAAGACGAACGGAGAGATCATCGAAACGACGCCTGGGCGCATCATTTTCAACGACGTTGTCCCCGCGGAGCTGGGGTTCCGCAACTATCTCATGGACAAGAAGGCGATTAAGGAATTAGTCGCCGAGGGCACTCACCAGACCAGCAATGATGACGTCGCTGAAATGGTCGACCAGATGAAGAACATCGGCTTCCAGTACGCGACGAAGTCTGGTATATCGATCGCATTGAACGATCTGCGCCTTCCGCCGGAGAAGGCGGACCTGCTGGCGGAAGCAGACGCCCAAATCGCCCAGATCGAAGAGCAGTTCAACATGGGGCTGATCACCGAGGAGGAGCGCTATAACGAAGCGGTGTCGATCTGGCGTGCTACGACCGACAAGGTGCAGAACGTTATCGAGAAGCGCCTCAAGGAGTACGGCGGCGTGTACACGATGGCGATCAGTGGCGCCAAAGGTAACATCAGCCAGATTTCGCAGATGGCGGGCATGCGCGGACTTATGAGCGACCCGTCTGGCCGCATCATCGACCTGCCTATCCGGTCTTCATTCCGTGAGGGATTGACGGTGCTGGAGTACTTCATCTCCACGCACGGAGCGCGCAAGGGCCTTGCTGATACCGCTCTTCGAACCGCGGACAGCGGCTACCTGACGAGACGGCTGATCGACGTCGCTCAAGACGTCATCACCGTTGAGCATGACTGCGGCACGACGGCCGGTATTTACGTCAGTGAACCAGCAGAGAAGGGGCTCTTCGAGTCTCTGAGCGAACGTATCTTCGGCCGCTGGACCGCAGCAGACGTGGCAGACCCGAAAACCGGCGAGATAATCGTTGAACGCGGTAATGAGATATCGGACGCAGACGCCGAGCGCATCGCTGAGTTGGGGATCAAGCGCGTTTACGTTCGGTCGCCTCTCCACTGTCTCACCAAGCGAGGACTCTGCGCCCTTTGCTACGGGCGCGATCTCTCTCGCAGTAAACTGGTCGCGAACAGCGAGGCCGTCGGCATTATTGCCGCGCAAAGCATTGGCGAGCCAGGAACACAGCTGACGATGAGGACGTTCCACACCGGCGGCGTGGCAGGTATCGACATCACGTCTGGTCTACCAAGGGTGGAGGAGCTATTCGAGGCGCGGGTGCCAAAGGGCACCGCCATGATTGCGGAGATCGACGGCATCGTTGAGATCGAACGTGAGAGCGATATTCGGCATCTCACGATCACTAGCTCCGAGACCTACAAAGACGAGTATAAACTCCCGAAGGGCACCAAGGTGCTAGTGAAGAAGGGACAGGCAGTCGAAGCAGGCGACGTGCTCGCCAAGCTGCCGAAGGGCAGCGAAGAGGCCGGTGACGAAGACGGCCACCTGCTGGCTCGCACGGCCGGAGAGGTAGCGACCCAGCGCGGCAGGATCTCGATTCTCTTCGAGGAGCGCGAGCAGCGAGAGTACGTGGTGCCGGCCGCAGCCCGCCTCGGCGTCAAGGACGGCGATGAAGTACACGCTGGACAACCGATCACGGAGGGACCGCTAAATCCGCAGGACATCCTGCGAATCCAGGGGCCGGAATCGGTCCAGATCTACCTTGTCGAGGAGGTCCAGAAAGTCTACAGGAACCAGGGTGTGACGATCAACGACAAGCATATCGAGGTGATCGTCCGTCAGATGCTGAGAAGGGTACGCGTGGACTCGCCCGGCGATTCCGCCCTCCTTCCCGGTGAACTGGTAGACCGATTCAAGTTCGAAGAGGAGAACGCGCGTGTGCTGGCAGAAGGCGGGGAGCCGGCCACCGCACAGCCGGTCCTGCTCGGGGTGACCAAAGCATCACTGAACACCGAAAGCTTCCTCGCAGCCGCTTCCTTCCAGGAGACGACGCGCGTACTGACCGAGGCCGCGATCAGCGGTCAGGTTGACAGACTCCTTGGTCTCAAGGAGAACGTAATCATCGGTAAGCTGATCCCTGCACAAGCGCCGATCCACGTAGCGCCGCCCGTCACCGAGATCATCCTCCCGCCGGGCCTGATGGATGAAGAAGACGAAGTCAACCCCACGATCGAAGATAACGCGGCCGATCTCGAGGGCCGCGACGAAGACGATCTCGTCCGCGTCGAAGCGGTCCTAGACGCCGTCCTCGAGAACCAAAGCGAAGAACCGGCGAAGGCACCGATTGTGGCCGATGCCGTGGACGAAGCGGGCGAGGTTGAAGCGGAAACGAAAGAAACAACAGAACAGTAGCGGTTGGACGATGCGCCATCCGCGAAGGGGCTCCGGTATTCCCGGGGCCTTTTTCGTTGGTGATTGACTTACAATGGCAGGCAGGAGCAGGGAGTGACTCAATCACCAACAAGTCTCGAATCTGAAGTGCCTGCCGACGCGCTGAGCACAGCACTATCCCAACTGGATCGCGCGGCCGAGCACCTGGGGCTGGACGAGGGCATGCGAAACGTGTTGCGCAGCCCGAAACGAGAGCTGACTGTGTCGCTTCCGGTCGAGATGGACGACGGAACCATAAGCGTCTTCACGGGCTATCGCGTGCAGCACAGCATCGCACGGGGTCCGACGAAAGGCGGGCTTCGCTTTCATCCGGGGGTGACGCTGGACGAGGTTCGGGCGCTGGCGATGTGGATGACCTGGAAGACAGCGGTCGTAAATCTTCCGTATGGGGGTGCAAAGGGAGGCGTGATCGTCAATCCTCGGACCTTGTCGCCGGCGGAGTTGGAGAACCTGTCACGACGGTACGCGTCTGAGATCAGTATTATCATCGGCCCTCAGGAGGATATTCCGGCGCCGGATGTGGGAACCAACGCGCAGATCATGGCCTGGATCATGGATACGATCAGCATGCACCGCGGGCATACGGTGCCCGGCGTAGTCACTGGCAAGCCGGTGAGCGTGGGCGGCACGCTTGGTCGGGTTGAGGCGACGGGCCGAGGTCTCTGCTACTTGATCCATGAGATGGCGCGCGACCAGAGAATAGAGCTTGAGGGCGCATCTGTCGCCGTCCAAGGCGCAGGCAACGTTGGCAGCGTGGCGGCGACGCTTCTCTCGGAATCGGGCGCGCGTGTTGTCGCCATTAGCGACTCTTCTGGCGGCTTGTACGACGAAGGCGGCCTAGACGTAGAGGCCATCCTGGATCAACGGCGGCAAGGAGCTGCGCTGTCGGAAGCGAAGGGTGGAGATCATATCAGCAACGATGAACTACTTGCACTTGCTGTGGACTTCCTGATACCGGCGGCGCTAGAGGGACAATTGAACGAGTTCAACGCGGATGCCGTGCGAGCCCGCTTCATCGTGGAGGGCGCGAACGGCCCAACGACACCCGCGGCGGACGCGATATTCGTGGAGAAGGACATCATGGTGCTGCCAGACATTCTGGCTAACGCCGGGGGCGTGGTGGTGTCGTACTTCGAATGGGTGCAGGGGCTGCAGTTCTACTTCTGGGATGAGTCAGCAGTCAACGAGAGGTTGCACGAGATACTTATTCGAGCATATCGAGAAGTGCTGGCGGAGGCGGGAGAACGGAAGGTCAGCCTGCGGGAGGCGGCGATGACGCTGGGCGTGGCACGTGTAGTGGAAGCGACGGAGATTCGTGGCATATATCCGTAGGCCAGAAGGGGACGGACAAACATGGCACGTCCGGTAGCTGACAGCGTCGAGACCGGCGCCAAGCCTCCGCCGAGCGAACACCGGTCTCCCATCTTCCGTAGCCTGACGGTCGTACTGAGCGTTGTCGGCGGGTTGTTCTTCGGATTCCTCGGTCTGCGTATCGCCGAAGCGCTGGCGGACGGAGACGACGGGCTCATCGTAGTCCTCTACTGGACGATCACGCCTTTCGGGTTCACGTTGTTTGGCGCGCTCGTGGCGCCGTTCCTCCTACCGCCCGCCATAACCAAGGTCCAGGAATGGGGCCGCAGCATCCGGGCCGCTCAGCTCGTCCTCGGATCGATCGGGCTGATCGCGGGCCTTCTCGTGGGGGCTCTGCTGTCACCAGCCTTGTTCACGTTGCCGGGGGTGGGCGGCAGCATCGCAGTGTTCATCGTTAGCTGTACGATGGCGGCTCTCGGAATAGCGGTGATGGCTTCGCGCGAGGAGGAGTTCGCCGGGGTGCTGGAACGTTACTTTCCCGGCACGTACATCGCTGGCAGCCCGTCACATTTCGTGGTTGTCGACACGAGCGCGATCATCGACGGCCGTATTGCGGACATCGTAGCGACTGGATTCATTCAGTCGAAGCTCATCGTTCCGCGGTTCGTTTTGCACGAGTTGCGACACATCGCCGACTCGTCCGATTCCGCCCGCCGCACACGGGGGCGCCGGGGTCTCGAGGTGTTATCCAGGCTCCAGAAGGAAGCGCCCAGCTCCGTCATCATCTACGACGAGGACTTCCCTGACACCAACGACGTCGACGCCAAGCTTCTTCTCCTTTGCCAGAAATTGACGGCACCGATTCTGACGAACGACTTCAACCTCAATCGCGTCGCTGAAGTTGAGGGGGTTTCCGTGCTGAACGTCAACCGCCTTGCGAACGCAGTGAAGACGGTGATCCTGCCGGGCGAGGACATGCCCATCAAGGTGATCCAGGAAGGGAAGGAGGCGGGACAGGGCGTTGGTTTTCTCGACGATGGCACGATGGTCGTGGTTGAGGACGGTAAACGTCATCTCAATGAGGAACTGATCGTCACGGTAAGCCGGGTGATACAGACGGCAGCCGGCCGGATGATCTTCGCTCAATCGAAGACCGACTGAGCCGCATGCCTGACCGACTCGGTGTGATAATCGTCGCTGCTGGAAGCGGAATCCGAATGGACGGTATCGACAAACTCTTCACGCCCATCGGCGGCACAGCCGTCCTCGCTCGTGCCATAGCACCGTTCCAGCAGTCAAAGCTCGTGGACAGCATCGTGCTTGTCGTTTCAGAAGAAAATGTCGAGCGAGCGAAGGAGATGGTGGAGCGCGCAGGTTTCGACAAGATTGGGATAGTCCGCGCCGGTGGCGCACGACGGCAGGATTCGGTAAGCAACGGCCTCGATGCGCTCGGGAAGTGCGACTTCGTGGCGGTCCACGACGGCTGCCGCCCCATCGTCCAACCTGACCTCATCGAGCGTGGCCTGGCGGCGGCTCGCGAACACGGTGCGGCAGTGCCCGGGCTACGCCTCACGGAAACGTTGAAGGAGACGGACGAAGATGGCGACGTTGTGAGGACCGTCGATCGCTTACAACTTCATGCGATCCAGACGCCGCAGATCTTTCGCCGGGAGCTGCTCGCGCGGGCGCACCGGGAGGTTACCGCCGACGTGACGGACGATGCGGCGATGCTGGAGACGATCGGCGTTCCAGTGAGAGTGTTCGCTGGCTCCCGCGCGAACGTGAAGATCACGACGGCGGAGGATATTGAGCTGGTTGCGGCTATGATGGCTGCGTCCGCGCGCTGAACGCTTGACCGATCAGCCGAGACAGGCGAACCTAGGCTATTAATGCGAATCGGTATCGGCTACGACATCCACAGGTTCAGCCAGGAGGGACAGCTTGTCCTGGGTGGCGTGATGTTTCCAGAGTTGCCGGGGCTGATAGGCCACAGCGACGCCGACGTCCTGATGCACGCGATCATCGACGCGATCTTCGGCGCCGCCGGCGTTGGCGATATAGGCCAGCACTTTCCGCCAGACGATCCGGGTTACGCGGGCGCGAATAGCGCCGACCTGCTCGCCGCGTGTTTGCTGATCATCAAAGAAAAGGGCTTCAAGGTGGATTCACTCGACACGACGGTGATCGCCGAACACCCGAAGCTTGGGCCGCGCGTTCACGAGGTCAGGGAGGCGATCGCTTCGGTGCTTGGGGCGACGGTGGGTCACGTCAACGTGAAAGCGACGACCAACGAAGGAATCGGAGCCATCGGGCGCGGCGAGGGGATTGCCGCGATGGCGGTGGCGTTGTTGAGCGAGTCTCACTAGAAACCGCTGCGGAAAGCTCGCTATAATCTCTTATATGAAGCTCAGGCCGTCAATTCCCGCGTTTCACCCGAACGCCGAACGATCGGGCGGCGCGATGCGTGCAACCTGCATCTGTATTCGGGCCCCGGTCCTTCGGGGAAGGACGCCGGGGCCGGTCTCACACGCGCAGAACGAAAGCACGCGGGAGGATACGGCGAATGGGCCTCTTACGAGAGATTAGAGAAGATATCAAGGCGGCGCGGCGACGCGACCCGGCCGCCACGAGCAACCTCGAAGTAATACTGACGTATCCGGGCTTCCACGCCCGCGAGCTACACCGCCTAGCTCACACGCTGCATGAACACGGTTTCTGCCTCATAGCGCGCATAATCTCGCATGTTGGACGCGCAATCACGGGAATTGAGATTCATCCGGGTGCACAAGTCGCCAGCAGCCTGTTCATCGACCACGGGATGGGTGTGGTGATAGGCGAGACAGCGGTGATCGGCGACGACTGCCACCTGCTGCAGGGGGTCACGCTGGGCGGCACAAGCTCACGCAGGGCGAAGCGGCATCCAACGCTGAGGAACAACGTCGTCGTGGGAGCGGGCGCGAAGCTCATCGGCGACATCACGATCGGTGACAACGCGAAGATCGGCGCCGGATCGGTGGTCGTCACGAACGTGCCGCCGAACGCGACCGTCGTCGGTGTACCGGGGCACATCGTCGCCTTCGCAGACCCGGGCGACGATACGATACTCCGCCTACCGGATCCCGAGTGGGACATCATCGAACAATTGTCCGAACGCGTCGAAAAGCTTGAACGACGGTTGGCCGAGATGGAAGGCAGCGAGAGGAAGGACCCGGAGCCGGCAGCGACGGACGGCGAACAGTCGTGAAGCTATACAGCACGATGAGCCGCCGGGTGGACGAGCTAACACCCCACAACCAAGACGGGCCTGACGGTGGCGAGATCAAGATGTACGTCTGCGGGCCAAACCTGTACGACGCGGCGCACCTGGGCCACGCCATGAGCTACATCATCTTCGACGTTCTGCGGCGCTACCTGGAGTATCGCGGCTTCAAGGTGAACCACGTCCAGAACTTCACGGACATCGAAGACAAGATCATCATCCGCGCGCAGAAGGACGACACGACGATCGACGATCTCGCCGAACGCCACATGAAGCAGTTCCACGAAGATATGCAAGCGCTGAACGTGCGGCCGGCGCACCTCTATCCGCGAGCCACGCACGAGATGCCGGCGATCATCGAGATGGTGCAGAAGCTGATCGAGGACGGTTACGCGTACAAAGCTGACGGCGACGTATATTTTCGCGTCCGCAAGAAGTCCGACTACGGGAAGCTTTCAGGCCGCGACGTCGATGACCTGCTGTCCGGGGCACGTATCGAGCCGGGCGAGCAGAAGGAGGACCCGCTCGACTTCGCGCTCTGGAAGGGTGCGAAGCCAGGCGAACCGTCGTGGGACAGCCCGTTCGGTCCGGGAAGGCCCGGCTGGCACATCGAGTGCTCGGCGATGGCGCTACGACATCTCGGGGAAACGCTGGATATACACGGCGGCGGGCAGGACTTGATCTTCCCGCACCACGAGAACGAGATCGCCCAGAGCGAGGCGTATACCGGCGCCAAGCCGTTCGTCCGTTTCTGGATGCACAACGGTCTCATGCGCCTACCGGACCAAGAAGAGAAGATGACGCGCAGCCTGGGGAACCTGATCCCAATCCACGATGCGCTAGACAAGTTTGGGGTGGACGGTGTGCGCCTGTTCATCCTTAGCTCACACTACCGCAGCCCGCTCCAACACTCCGAAGAAGCGCTGGGGGCCGGGAAGCGCGGCGCTGAGCGGCTGCGGCTGGCGGCGACACTAGCCGGCGGCTCCGGCTCGCCCGCAGTCGACCCGGAGCCGTTCGAGAAACGGTTCGTCGAGTCGATGGACGACGACCTCAACTCACCGGGGGCTATCGCGGCGCTGTTCGATCTGGCGCGCGAGATTAACCGCGGCCGGGACGAGTCGCGCGACATCGCGAAGGCGCAATCGACGCTGCACACGCTGGCGACGGACGTGCTCGGGCTGACGCTGGAGGAGCCGAAGACTGGCGGCGACATCGCGCCGCTTGTCGAGCTGTTGGTCGAGTTGCGTAAGGACCTGCGAGAGGCGAAGCAGTTCGAGCTGGCTGACAAGGTGCGGGAGCGGTTGGACGGTCTAGGAATTGCGCTGGAGGACGGCGAGGGTGGTACGCGCTGGCGGCGGCGGGACTAGTGCATATGAAACAAGAGATGAGTAAAGCGGCGTGGCGCAAGGAAATGGATGAAGCCACACGTCGCGAATGGAGGGAGTTAGGCTTCTACTACAAACTCGATCATGACGCCAAGGAATGGAGGTTAACCGGCTCCTGCGACGGCCTGCTGAGATTTCGAGACCTGCTATTGGCCTATGTGGTCAACACACGAAGGGAAGGCGTGTCCGAACACGAACACTACGGACCCTACAGTTACCTGGAGGTGATGACCTGGCCAGAAGCAGGGTTCGATGACCACGCGATACGTGGTTCGCTGGCCGATCTTGCTCGGCTGGCATCGCTGGTAGAGGCGAGGCTTTCGGATGCTCAACCTGGCGCTAGCATCAGAATTCGAGACGAGTTCGCAGCCGACAGCCCATACGCGCTCGTCTTGAACGTGCGTGACGACGGATTCGACCCCGTAATCGCCGACGAAGCGTTGACGAATGACGGCTAGTTCCTGCGGAGTATAAAGTAGCGACGAGCCGTGATGCGTGGCGTTGACTTGTCCTGAGAGGGCTACATATAATAATTGATGGTGTCGCTCTGTGGGACCCGCCCTTGGAGCGAATTTTTTTGGCGTCCGTAAGGCGTTCCAATGCCGAAGTGGCGCAACGGTAGCGCGGGCGATTTGTAATCGCCAGGTTGGGGGTTCGACTCCCCCCTTCGGCTCCAAAACGAGGGGACTCGCGGCGGGGTGGCTGAGCGGCTAAAAGCACCGGGCTGTAAACTCGGCGCCCTTACGGGCTACGCAGGTTCGAATCCTGCCCCCGCCACCAGAATTCGGCCGAGCCCACGTAGCTCAGCAGGAAGAGCGCGTTCTTGGTAAGAACGAGGTCACCGGTTCGAATCCGGTCGTGGGCTCCACCAGTGGAAAATAGAACAAAGCCAGAGTAAGATCAGGGTGGGTCAGAAAGCCTTGACCCCTAACCCAAGAGCCATAACATAGGAGGAACTCCCAGCATGGCCAAAGAGAAGTTCGTGCGCAACAAGCCTCACATTAACGTGGGCACCATCGGCCACATTGACCACGGCAAGACAACGCTGACCTCCGCCATCACCAAGGTCTTATCCCTCAAGAAGATGGCCGAGTACCGCGACTTCTCCAGCATCGATAAGGCGCCCGAAGAGCGCGAGCGCGGCATCACCATAGCCATCGCCCACGTCGAGTATGAAACCGACAAACGCCACTACGCCCACATTGACTGTCCGGGCCATGCTGACTACATCAAGAACATGATCACCGGCGCGGCCCAGATGGACGGCGCCATCCTCGTCGTCGCCGCCAACGACGGGCCCATGCCCCAGACCAGAGAGCACGTCCTCCTCGCCCGGCAGGTGGATGTCCCCGCCATGGTCGTATACTTGAACAAGGTGGATATGATGGAGGACCCGGAGCTCCTCGACCTCATCGAGTTGGAGGTACGCGAGCTGCTCAACAAGTACGAGTTTCCAGGGGACGAGATCCCCATCATCCGCGGAAGTGCCGTGAAGGCGCTGGAGAGCGAGAGCGAGGACCCCGACGCCCCCGAGTATCAGTCCATCCTCGAACTGGTGAAGGCGATCGACGACTACATCCCCGAGCCCGCCCGCCCGCGCGACTTGCCCTTCCTCATGCCCATCGAGGACGTGTTCGGGATCAAGGGGCGCGGCACCGTGGTCACCGGCCGTATCGATCGCGGCATCATCAAGCCCGGCGAGGAGGTCGAGATCGTGGGCTTCACCGACACCCGCAAGACCGTCTGCACCGGGGTGGAGATGTTCCGCAAGACCCTCGACTCGGGGGAGGCCGGCGACAACGTAGGC
>JACZRQ010000048.1 GCA_022574655.1 Chloroflexota bacterium | reverse complement strand
CCAGTGGGCTCATCCTCTTCTCCATTTGGAAGCTCAACCAGTCGCTGCTCTCGGTCCTCGCTCCCCACCGAGACCGGACCGAGTCCATCGTCAACACCATTTACACACAGCGTTTCCTTAGCCGCGGCCCCAAGATCGTCGCTATCGGCGGCGGTACCGGCCTGTCAACGCTCCTTCGCGGACTCAAGGAGTACACCGGCAACCTAACAGCCATTGTCACCGTCGCCGACGACGGCGGCAGCTCCGGCATCCTCCGTCGCGAATTCGGCGTCATCCCGCCCGGAGACGTCCGGAACTGCATCGCCGCGCTCGCCGACGCCGAACCCCTCGTCACTAAACTCTTCCAGTACCGCTTCTCCGACGGTGAAGGTCTGGCCGGCCACTCCTTCGGCAACCTCTTCTTGGTCGCCATGGCTGAGGTCGCCGGCAGCTTCGAGGAAGGCATCCGCCAAACCAGCCGCGTTCTCGCCGTCCGTGGGCAGATCATCCCCTCCACGCTCGATGACGTGACCCTTTACGCCCGCACGGATGATGACCAGACGATCGAAGGTGAATCCAGCATCGGCGCCGGAAACAAAAACGGCAATGGCACCACCGCCCGCATCGAGGACGTCTATATTGACCCGGTCGACGCACCCGCACATCCGGACGCCGTACGCGCCATCCTCGAAGCAGACATGATTCTGCTCGGACCCGGCAGCCTCTACACAAGCGTCCTTCCAAACCTGCTAGTGCCCGGCATACGACGAAGTATCCTCGCCTCCGGCGCTCATAAGGTTTACGTGTGCAACGTCGCAACCCAATACGGGGAGACCGACGACTTCGACGTCGCCGACCATCTCCACGCTCTCGAGGAACACGTCGGCAAAGGATTCCTGCACCAGGTTCTCGCCAACGACAATCTAGCCGACGCCATCCCGAAAGCAACCGAATCGCAACCGGTCCGGCTGGACGCCTCAATCAATAATGGGATACGATTATTGCTGGCGGACGTGGTCAGCGAAGAGAATCGCTACCATCACGATTCCGCCAAGCTCGCCCGAACGCTGATGAGCATCTACTACGAGCGTGATCAGATCACACCCGAATCGGAGTTGGAGCCAAACGCAATCGCAGCTGCGGCCGATTAATCATGAACCTTGAAGACGCACTAGCATTCGCATCGATTCTCATCTCCATCGCACTTGTTGCCGTCATCCTGATTCAGGTGCGAGGCGAAGGCGTTGGAGGCCTCCAGAGCGGCTCGTTCGTAAGAACCCGCAGGGGCATGGAAAAGACTCTCTTCCAGTTCACAATCCTCCTTTCCATCGTCTGGCTCTCAGTCTCCGCGTTCGCCGTTTACGTCCGTTAACTCGGACTTCCGGATTCACCTATGAGCGAAACCCCGGACCCTCCGTCTAGGCACGTCCTCGGGCTCCCTCTCATCGCCGTTGCCGCCGTCGCTGCCGTCGCGATCGCCGCTGCCCTATTCTTCGTCGCCTCCTCCCTTTTCAACTCGGACGACGACAACCAGCAGGTTTACGTCGAGGCGATCGCCGGCGCACCATCGCGCGTCAACCCCCTTTACGCCTACCTTAACGACACCGACAGAGACATCGCATCTCTGGTCTTCTCCGGCCTCACCCGCCTTGGAAAGGACGGCGAAGTACTCCCCGACCTGGCCGAGACCTGGGAGATCAGCGACAACGCCGTCAGCTTCAACCTCCGTGAAGGAGTCACCTGGCACACTGGCGTCCCCTTCACTTCCGCCGATGTCCTTTTCACTTTCGGGCTCCTCGCCGACCCCGAATTCCAGGGCGATCCCGATCAAGGCCCCCTCTGGCGACAGATATCCTGCAACGCCCCCAACGACCTCACCGTCATCTGCCGCCTTCCTCAACCGTTCGCACCCTTCCTCTCTTTCGCAACCATCGGCATCGTCCCCAAGCACATCCTCGAAGGCGTTGATGCCGCCGAGCTGATCGAGAACCCATTCAACCTGGCGCCCATCGGTACCGGACCCTTCCGCCTCCTTCAGATCGACAACCAGCGAACCCTGCTTCGGGCTTTTGAGGACTATCACTTCGGCGCCCCTGCCCTACCAGAGATCCAGATCCGTTTCTACCCGGACGCCTCAACCGCGGCCGCCGGAATCATCCGCGGCGATGCCGACGGCCTCATGCTCGATTCACGAGCACCCCAGCTGGACTTCGCTGCACTCACCTCAGAGGACCGTCTTCGCGATTACACTGCTAATCGCTCTGCCTACACCGTCCTCTACCTCAACAATCGCGAGCCGCCCCTCAACGAAATCGAGGTACGCCAGGCCATCGCCCGCACCGTAGACCTCGATGCCATCAACAGCGAGCTCCTCGGCGGCCGCGTCGTCCGCGCGGATTCTCCCATCGTCCCCGGCACCTGGGCCTTCAACCCGGACGCCGAGTCGCCTGGCCGCGACACCGGAGAAGCGATGGACTTGCTGGATGAAGCCGGCTGGGAGCTAGCCGACGATTCTGAGATACGAGCCCGAAACGATACCGAACTCCGTATTTCGATCATGACCGACCAGGATCCGATTCGTGGCGCCGTGGCCGAAGCCATTGCCAACCAACTTGCTCAGATCGGCATCGCTGCCACCGTCGTCCGCGAACCATCGACAGAACTCATTCGCAACTTCCTCATCCCGCGGCAGTACCAGGCCGCCATTTTCAGCTGGGATCCCGGCGGCGACCCCGATCCCTACCCCGCCTGGCATAGCTCCCAGATCACCGCCACTGGCCGCAACATCGCCGCCTACTCGAGCAACGACGCCGACAAGCTCATGGAGGACGCCCGCCGCACCTTCGATCTTAACGAACGTCAACGCCTCTACTTCCTCTTCCAGGAACAGTTCCAGGAAGACACCCCCAGCGTTATCCTCTTCTTCCCGATCTTCACGTACTTCGTCTCTGAAGACGTCAGCGGCATCGAACTCGGAACGCTCTTCAACCCCTCCTCCCGCTTCGCTAACGTCCACGAATGGACGCTCAACGAAGCGCCCGGCATCCGAGGCTGACGCTGATGCGGCAGTTCATCACCCTCACCACTGATTTCGGCCTCGCCGATCCGTACGTCGCATCCATCAAGGGCTCGATCTACTCCATCAACCCTGAGGCCACCGTCATCGATGTCTCGCATGAGATTCGGCCACAGCGCATCGAGCAGGCCGTCTTCGTGCTCGAATACGCGCTCCCCTATCTGCCGGGAAACTCGATCCACGTGCTGGTCGTCGACCCCGGCGTGGGTACCGACAGGCGCGCCATCGCTCTCACCACGCCCAACGGAACCTTCATCGGCCCTGACAATGGGCTTCTGTCGGTCGCGCTCCCTGCGGACATTCGAAGCTCAATCGGCAAAGCAACCACTCCCGTCGTCCTGCCGCCGCAGTACAACGCCTTCGAACTGACCAACGATGCCTATCATCGAAAGCCCGTCAGCGTCACCTTCCAGGGCCGCGACATCTTCGCCCCGGTTGCCGCCCACCTCTCCCTCGGCGTGCCCGCGCGGGAGCTCGGACCTCCCATTTCCGAGGTCATCGCCATTTCGCCCTTTCGAGCGGAGGTGGAAGACGATAATTCTCTCTCTGGCCGCGTAATCCACGTCGACCGCTACGGCAACCTGATCACAAACGTAGGCGGCGACCAGCTCGACTCTCGAGACATCTCGATCGAAGTCTCCGGCCGCACGATCGATGGACTGAGCCGCACGTACGCCGACGCCGCGGGGCTAACGGCCATCATCGCCAGCACCGGCTTCCTGGCGATCGTCTTGCCCAACGGCAGCGCCGCAGACGAGCTAGATCTCGATATCGGAGCGGCTATTCGCGTCCTGCGAGCCTAAGGGACGACAGTGATCGGTACCTGTACAACCTGCTTCGGCAGACCCTCAGCATCCGTCTCCAGGTAGACCCACAGGCAGAACCGCGTCCGCTCCTGCACGTTCGCGATCACCACGTCGGCGCCAAACGGCCGCGTATCGTCGTTGACATCCAGACCCGCCGGCTCCAGACGGTAGGCTCTTGGCTGCGGCGGCACGTCCAGCACATCAAGCACTTGTAGCCTGTCGTTGACGATCGCCACCGCTACCCCAACATCGTTCTTCCCGATCGTCGATCCCCAACCTCGCACCTCGAACGGCACCTTCACTTCGGCTTCCGCTTCCGGCTGCTGGACCTGCAGCACCTCTGGCGGCGCCGGATCTGGATTGGACCCACACACGGGGAACGGCGTCGGCGTTGGACTCGGCGTGGAAGACGGGCTTGCCGTTACCTGCGGAGTCGCCGTCTCGTTGTTCGACGCCGGCGTCTCGAACGTCACCGAGAATCCGTTCCCGCCGCCAGGCCCAGACTCGTCGCCTCCTCCGAGGCATCCCGTGGCTAGCAAAACGAGAGTCGCCAGCGCGAGAACACCCGCCATCTGTTTCGTTCCGAAATCACCGATCAGCCTCATCTTCCGACATGTACTACAACGCCCGCCTTGTGTCTACGTTGCTGCCGATCCACGACGTCGTGCTAGAATCCCTTCGCACCCCACATCATGAACATCGTTTTCATCGGCACGCCCATCTTCGCCATCCCGTCCCTGCGCCGTCTCGTTGATGACGGCTGGGACATCTCTTCCGTCGTCACGCAACCGGACAGACCTGCCGGGCGCGGCCGTAAGCTCCGGGCCTCTCCCGTAGCCCACGTCGCCAGTGAACTCGGCCTTTCCGTGCTCCAGCCGCCAACCCTCCGCGACGCCGAAGCCGTCACCCAGATCGCCGCGCTCCAGCCGGAGGCGATCGTCACCGTAGCCTACGGCCAGATCCTCCGTCAGGAGGTGCTGGACATCCCACCAAAGGGCGTTCTCAACATCCACCCGTCATTGTTGCCGCGTTGGCGTGGCGCCTCGCCCGTTCCCGCCGCCATCCTCAACGGCGATGAGACCACTGGCGTCACCATCATGCTCATGGACGCCGGCATGGACACCGGCGACATCCTCAGTCAGACCGAATACCGGATCGAAGATTCTCACACCGCCGGCGCTCTCCTCGAAGAACTGTCGACCGTCGGCGCGGAGCTCCTGTCTCAGACCCTCAACCAATGGCTAAACGGCGAAATCACGGCGCAACCCCAGGACGACGCCGACGCTACCACCTGCCCACTCCTTCGCAAAGAGGACGGTGCTATCGACTGGTCGCTTCCCGCTGTCGACATCTGGCGCCGCGTTCGTGCCTACAACCCCTGGCCCGGCGCTTTCACGACTCTCAACGGCGAATCGCTTCGCATCTGGCAGACGTGGCCCCTAACGTTTCGTACGCAGGCGGAACCCGGCATCGCAATCGCGATCGATGCGCACCTTCGCGAATCGCTCCCTGACAGCGCTATCGAAGCGGCGTTCGCCATCCACACCGGCGACGGACTCCTAGCGGTGATGGAGGCGCAACGCTCCGGCCGGCGATCTCTGCCCTCCGCTGATCTACTCCATGGCCTGCCCGGACTCGTTGGCAGCCGGCTCGGCGCAACCCAATAGAAATCGGGGAAGAGCGAACCCTTCCCCGCCTTCCCCCGAATGAATAGCCTTCTCTGTTCGGGCTTACTCGCTCTTGCCCTCTCCCTCGGCAGCCTCCTCGGCGCCTTCCTCCGCCTCTTCGGCCTCTTCGCCTTCCTCCAGGCCTTCTTCCACTTCCACCTCGTCCACCACCTCGACGACCGGCGGCTCAACCTTGGCGATCATCTGCCCGGGGTCCGTAATCATCTCCACACCCTCTGGTAGGCTGAGGTCCGAAACGTGTAGCGACTGGTCGATCTCCTCAAGCACTGCTACGTCCGCTTCAATTTCAGAAGGCACCTCCGTCGGCAGCGCCTCGACCGTTACGTGGCCAAGCGCCTGCACCAGAATGCCCTGGTGAGTATCCACGGCGGGTGCGACTCCCACCAGGTGGACCCGCACCTCAATCTTCACCTTCTTCGTCAGATCGATCTGCAGGAAGTCGACGTGCAGGACTACATCCGTCACCGGATTTCTCTGCACTCCATGTACGAACGCCGGCCGCTCTTCGCCGTCAAGAGAAAGGTAGACGATCTCGGTACGCCCAGCCTCTTTAAGAATTCTCATCAGATCGTCGGTAGGCATCTGAATTGAGCGCGATTCAACCTTGTTGCCGTAGATATTGGCAGGCGTAATCCCGCTGCGGCGCAGGACCTTAACCTTCTTGCCCAGCACCTCACGCGCTATTACGTCAAGTTCGACCTTAGTCTTTTGTACCATCGAATTTCACCTCTATGCGAACAACCCATTTAGGTTATCCGAGGCGCTCTCACACAGTCAAACCTGAACGTTCGGTTTCGCAGGCAGAACCCTACGCCCGGTTAGGCTCGTAGGGTCCCTCATCAAGGCAGGCGACCAATAAATAATTCCTTCGGGTAGGAGGGTAGGGGTACGAACAGTGCCCTCCTACCTGAGCCACTTAAGGGAGGGTGGCACCCTCATATTAGGTTGCCAATATTCGCTAGTCAACGAAAACAATGTGGATATGTTCGCCTCACAGCGTTCCGCCCACTGTCAGCGAAACACCCGCACGGCGTAGCTTCAGCCACCGTATCCGTAGCGCCTCCCGGCCACCTACCTGGTAGCCGCCCACATTTCAGGGCAACTTGACACCCCATCCCACGCATCCCATATTGAGCCCACGCTAAAGGTCACCATCGAAAGGAACCGCCCCATGAAACTCGGGCTCAATACCGGATACTGGACTTCCGGCCCGCCTGCGGGCATCGAACAGCAGATAGAGGCCGCCGAAGACCTCGGGTTCGACTCCATGTGGGTCGCCGAGGCCTACGGCTCCGACGCCCTAACTCCTCTTGCCTGGTGGGGCGCCAACACCAAGAAGATCAAGCTCGGCACCTCCATCGCCCAGATCTCTGCCCGCGCACCCACCGCCCTCGCCATGGCCGCCATGACCCTCGACCACCTCTCAGGAGGCCGCGTCATCCTCGGCATCGGCGCCTCCGGCCCACAGGTCGTCGAAGGCTGGTACGGCCAACCCTACCCCAAGCCGCTCGCGCGCACCCGCGAGTACGTCGAGATCATGCGCAAGGTCTTCAAGCGAGAAGAACGAGTGGCGTTCGAGGGCAAGCACTACCAGCTCCCCTACGAAGGCGGCATGAACCTCGGCAAGGCCCTGAAATCGACCCTCCATCCCGCACGGCCTGACATCCCCATCTTCCTCGCCGCCGAGGGACCCAAAAACGTAGCCCTCTCCGCCGAGATCGCCGACGGCTGGTTCCCCATGTTCTACGGCCCGAAACTCAACAAGTTCTACCGCGATGCGCTCAACGAAGGCTTCTCACGCAACGGCTCCAGCACCAAGAAAGACAACTTCGAAGTCGCCTGCATGGTCCCGATCATCGTCGCCGACGACCCCGACATGGCCGCCAACGCCATCCGCCCCATGGTCGCCCTCTACGCCGGCGGCATGGGCGCTCGCGGCGCCAACTTCCACTACGACGCCATCGCCCGTCTCGGCTACGAAGCGGAGTGCGCCAAAATCCAGGAGCTTTACCTCTCCGGCAAGAAGGCCGAAGCTCAGGCCTCCATCCCGCTCAAGATGATCGAAGACCTCGCCCTCGTCGGCCCCGTCGAAAAGATCCGCGACGAACTACCCGCCTGGAAAGACGGCGTCATCACCACCATGCTCGTCGCCGGCCCCCCATCAATGCTAGAGTCCGTCGCCAAACTCGTGATGTAGCGCCCGCCGTCGCGGGGGTCTGGGGGCGGAGGCTGGCGGCGCATGCCAATCGACCGCCCGACCAACCGGCACACCTAACTGGCGAAGCGGATCGGACGCATCCGCTACTCCGCTCCCCATCCGTTGACAGTTCGACGCACCGCAAGCTCCGGGTGGTACCCTAGACCGCAACCGCAGAGTCCAACACTCGAATACCAACGCACCCAAGGAGACACCCCATGAAACTCGGACTCCAGATCCCCTACTTCACCTACCCCGACGGGCCGCCCGCGCTCGGCGCCAAGCTCGCCGAAATCGCCAAGACCGCCGAAGACGCCGGCTTCGACTCCGTCTGGGTCATGGACCACTACTTCCAGATCCCGCCCGTCGGCGCCGCCGAACTCGACATGCTCGAGGCCTACACCACCCTCGGCTTCCTTGCCGGCCACACCTCGCGCGTCAGCCTCGGCACCATGGTCACCGGCGTCACCTACCGCAACCCCGGCATCCTCATCAAGCAGGTCACCACCCTCGACGTACTATCCGGCGGACGCGCCTGGCTCGGCATCGGCGCCGCCTGGTTCGACCGCGAGCACGAGGGCCTCGGCGTCGACTTCCCACCGCTGAAAGAACGCTTCCAGCGCCTCGAAGAGACCCTCCAGATCGCCAACCAGATGTGGAACCCCGACGACAACGGCCGCTACGACGGCCAGCACTACCAGCTCGCCGAGACCCTCAACGTCCCTGCCCCGCTCTCCCAACCTCGCCCGCGCATCCTCATCGGCGGCACCGGCGAGAAGAAGACCCTCCGCTTCGTCGCCAAATACGCCGACGCCTGCAACATCATGGGCATGGCCGGCCCCGCTTTCGTCGAGCAAAAGCTTGGCGTCCTCCGCGACCACTGCGAGCGCGAGGGCCGCAACTACGACGACATCGAAAAGACCGTCCTCACCGTCATGAACCCCGGTCCCAACGGCGAAAACACCGGCCAGCTAATCGACCAGATCAAGGCCTTCGGCGAAGTCGGCGTACAAACCGTCATCACCTCCATCGGCGGCGTCGAAAAGATCGCACCGCTCGAATCGATTGGCCGAGACGTCATCCCCCAGATAGCGAACCTTTAACCCAACGGCCACAATCCACCCAGCCATTATCAAGGGAGGCACATCATGGCCAGCATGTTCATCAAGCACCGCGTAGCCGACTTCGACGCGTGGAAGAAGGTCTTCGACGAGCACGAAACTACTCGGCGCCAGGAATCAATGACCGCGCACAGCCTACACCGAGACACGGACGACCCGAACCTCGTTACCATCGCCTTCCGGGTTAGCGACCTCGCTCGCGCCAGAGCTTTTGCGGAATCAGACAATCTCCGCGAGATCATGCAGCGAGCAGGCGTCGAGGGCCCACCCGACATCTGGTACACCGAGGACATCGAGGACAAGACCTACTAGGCCCCGGCTCGCCTCAAACGCTGCGACGGCGAATATTCATCTGTTGAAGTCCCACCAGCGAATTCCGCAAGTGGGATCTTCCGCCTATCACCCGTGCATCGGATTCCGCCAGACAATTCCTGCTGCTAAAATACTCCCTGTCCAGCGAGACCGAACTTAACCGCCCGACGCCTAAGGAGGCACCGCCTTGACCACACAACAGGTATCCACCGAACAACTCCAGGAATCCATCCACGGCGCGATCATCACGCCCGACCACCCCGAGTACGATGACGCCCGCTCTGTATATAACGGAATGCACGACCGCAGACCCGCCGTCGTAATCCGCTGCGCTGACGCCGGAGACGTCATCACCGCCGTCAGCTTCGCTCGCGAGAAGGGGGGAGACGTCTCAATCCGCGGCGGCGCGCACAGCGCCCCCGGATTCAGCTCCAACGACGATGGTGTCGTCATCGACCTGTCGCACATGAAGGGCATCCACGTCGACCCGGCCGCCAGCATCGTGCGCGCTGAACCCGGCTGCACCTGGGCCGACCTCAATCACGCAACGTACGCATTCGGCCTCGCCACCACCGGCGGCATCGTCTCCACCACCGGCATTGCGGGACTAACGCTCGGCGGCGGCATCGGCTACCTAACTCGCGGCTGCGGCCTCGCCATCGACAACCTCATATCAGCCGACGTCGTTACCGCCGACGGCCGGTTCCTGGTCGCCAGCGACACTGAGAACGCAGACCTCTTCTGGGCGCTCCGCGGCGGCGGTGGCAACTTCGGCGTCGTCACCTCTTTCGAGTTTCGCCTCCATCCCATCAAGGACATCCTTGCCGGGATCTTCGTCTTCCCTCTGGACCGGGCCAAAGACATGCTCCGATTCTACCGGGACTACATCAAGACCGCGCCAGAGGAGATGGGTGCCTTCGCTGCATTCCTCGTCGCTCCCCCATTCCCATTCTTGCCGGAGGAGGCACACGGCGGCACCTACTGTGCAATCATCTCCTGCTGGTCCGGCGAAATCGACGCTGGCGAGCGAGAGATGGCCAAGATCCGCGATGTCGCACCCCCCGTCGGCGAGATGGTCGCACCAATGCCCTACCCGGCTATCAACGCCCTCTTCGATGAACTACTCCCCTTCGGAATGCAAAACTACTGGAAGGGCTCGTTCGCGAAGGAGCTCACCGACGGTGCCATCGACGCGCACTTGCAACACGGTCCACAGATCCCCACCGTCAACACGGCCATGCATATCTACCCCATCAACGGCGCCAGCCACCGCGTATCCGAAGACGCAACGGCCTTCGCCTACCGCGACGCGACCTTCTCCACCGTTATCGCTGGCGTCTGGCCCGACCCGGCCGACGACGACAAGAACGTCAAGTGGGTGCGCGATTACTACCAGGCGCTAGAACCCCACTCGGAAGCCGGAGGCTACGTCAATTTCCTAGACGCCGACGACCAGGGGCGGATCAAGGACAATTACAAGGGCAACTACGACCGCCTCACTCAGATCAAGAAGAAGTACGACCCCACCAACCTCTTCCACCTCAACCAGAACATCCAGCCCGCCTAGCCGCCGGGCACGTCCTCTATCAGCCTCACGAACCTTCCCCGGGAGTCCAACGGTCGCTGACCTCACCGTTGGCTCCCGGGACACTCCGGGCGCGGTCCTGCCACACTACTCCCGGCTGAACGGGAACCGAGACTATGCGATGATTCCGGCGAGGTAAACCGTGCCGGACGATTCCCCCCCCACACACCGCACAGGAGTGCGCGCCCGCATCTCTCGCAACATCGTCCTTCTGGGCGTGGTCAGCTTCTTCGCCGACGTTAGCAGCGAGATGGTCTACCCCATCGTCCCGCTGTTCCTCACAGGCACACTCGGCGCACCGCTGGTCGCCGTCGGCCTCATCGAAGGAGTTGCCGAAAGCACCGCCAGCATCCTCAAATTGGCCGGCGGCTGGCTCTCCGACCGGGTGCGTCGACGCCTGCCCTTCGCCTTCGCCGGCTATTCGCTGGCGGCCGTCGCCAAGCCCGCACTCGCTGCCGCCGTTGCCTGGCCTATGGTTCTCGGCGTCCGCTTCGTGGATCGCGCCGGCAAAGGGATCCGAAACGCGCCAAGGGATGCCCTCATCGCCGCGTCCTCCGCGCCCGAGAATCTCGGACGGGCCTTCGGTCTTCACCGGACGATGGACACGACTGGCGCGATCGCCGGCCCCTTGATCGCCATCGCCCTCCTGCTCTGGCTCGGCGACAACTACCGCCCGATCTTCCTGCTCGCGTTCATACCCGGCGCCCTCTCAGTCATCGCCCTGCTCCAGGTCCGGGAGACCGTCACTACCGTCCCCCAGAGGACGCGGGACGCCATTTTGTCCCTACGCGGATACGATCCAAGGTTTCTAACGTTTCTCGGCGTCAGCCTTCTCTTCGCCCTCGGAAACTCCAGCGACGCCTTCCTCATTCTCCGCGCACACGACATCGGCCTCAGCGCCACGGCCGTCGTGCTGGCCTATGTCGTCTACAACATCTCCTACGCCGCCCTCGCCTTCCCCGCCGGCATCGTCTCCGATCGCATCGGCCGCCGCCCTCTGCTCGCCATCGGATTCCTCGTCTTCGCGGGCGTCTACGCTGGCTTCGCAGCCGTCGGCGACGAGTGGTCCGTCTGGCCACTGTTCGCCATCTATGGCGCCTACATCGCTCTCACCGAAGGTATCGGCCGAGCCTACATCTCGGACCTCGTACCCGAAGATAGACGTGCCAGCGCCATCGGCCTATACGGCGCCAGCACCGGCGCTATGCTGCTGATCGCCAGCATCATCGGTGGCGCCCTCTGGGACCTCGTCGGCCCCCAAGCCACGTTCGCCTTCGGCGCAGGCACGGCATCCCTCGCAGCGATCGTGTTTCTCGGCACCTCTCGCTAACTCAGTCCACACCAGCCGAAACAACCCGCGGCCACCAGACTCCAATTGACGCCGCCGCCGGTCGATTACTCAATAGACAGCGTGGCTATCGACTGTCCACTAACCACCAGCCACTAACCCTGTCCGCTGTTGCACCATCCACTAACCACCAACCACTGTCCACTAACCACTATCGTCCAGCTCCGGCTCCTCCCAGAACGACTCCACCACCTCCAACCGTGACGGCGTCGGCACCCCCGCCACTCGCGAACTCGCCAGGATCAAGCCGTACGCCACCACCACCAGCAGGATCGGCGACGCTAGCAGCACCGTATCTGCCCCGACAAGCGTAGCCGCCGCGCCCATCGTCACCAGCGGGAAGATCGCCGCCCCGTTTCGCACCGCCCCTTGCAGCGCGAACGTCCTGCCCTGCAGCGCCATCGGCACCTGCCGGTTGATGTACGTCTGCACCGCCGCCGCCGTCAGCGACACCCCGAACGCCAGCGGCATCGCCAGCAACGCCGCCGTCCGCAGTTTCTGCGAGAGATCGATCCCGATCGTTCCGAGTAGTCTGATCGGGTTCACCTGGTCCACCACTGTCCCGATCTCTCCCGGGATCCCCAGACAGAAAAGAGCCGTCGCCGCGATCAACAATCCGATCAGCGCCGGCCATCGCTCCCCCATCTGCTTGATCAGCGACGGCGCCACCACCAGCGCCAGCACCACCCCCAACGCGGATGGCCCAAAGATATACGCCGTGTTCGCCGCATCCGAATCCAGCACCGACTCCACGTACTGCGGCGCGAGAACCCCCAGCGTCACGTTCACCGTAGCCGCCATCACCGAAACGACGACCATCGTCCCCACCGCCGGATGTCGCACCAGCCACGTGACCATCGCCCGCGCCCGCACGTTTCGCGGCTGCAGCGTCAGCTTCCATTCCTTCTTGTCCCACACCGGCAAGTCAAACGCCCGGCTCGACGCCAGCAGCAGCAACGCTCCACCCGCGTAGAACACCTGTGTCTCTCCCGCAGTCCGCACCAGTATCGGCGCCAGCAACGCCGTCCCGAACGCCGCTCCCGCCGCCGCCGCCAGACCGATCATCGACACCGCGCTCGCCAGCTGCTTTTCAGTCGCCACCAACGGCACGACCGCCGACTCGGTCGGCCCCGACACCTGCCCCAGCGAATTAACACTGAAGATCAGTATCAGCACAAGCCAAAGGTCCGTCCCGAATACAGTGGGCAGCACGAAGCACAGCGCCGCCTGCGACGCGTAAGTGCCGGCAAGCGCTACCCGCTTCGGCAACGTATCCGCGATCGCCCCGCCGTACAGCCCCAGCAGCGCCGGCGGCAGCAACCCAGCTACCCCAACGGACGCCACCTCGATCGCCGATCCGCCACCGCGCGCCACTGCTATCAGCGCGCCGAACACCACCGACTGCTGGCCCGCGTCCGAAAGAAACCGCGACGCCAGCAAGTGCTGGAACCGCAGATTCCGCGCGATCTCCGGCTCCGGAAGAAACAGCCACAGAAAGCGAAACACATGCCGCTGAGCCTCGTCCAGAATACGGTCCGCCCCCGCTCCCGCACCCGTGACCATCCCCTTGCCATAGTCCAACGGATTCCGGCGCCCACCTTCGTCTCCACCATCGCTCATACCGGCGAGTATATGCGCAGCGAACGACCCGCGACATACCACCGCCTAGGGGATGCCGGGATTAAAGACTAACCACCAGCCGCTATCCACTGTGCACTGTGCACTGTCCACTGTCCCCTAACCTCCCCTTGACCCCTTCCTTAGCGTATGCTCAACTACACCCCACAGACGCCCCAGAACTCACACGGAGGATCCCCCATGAAGGCATGCATGAAACCTGAAAACGGCAAAGTCGAAATCGTCGACGTACCCATCCCCGAGCCCGAACCCGGCGAAGTAATCGTCAAAATGGCCATGGCTACCGTCTGCGGCAGCGACATGCACTTCCTGGACGAGTTCGCCAACCCCATGCTGGACATGGCCTTCCCCGGCTGCGTCCAGGAGCAGGGCCTCCCCATGGGCCACGAAGGCGTCGGCGTAGTCCACTCCGTCGGCGCAGGCGTCACCCGCCTCAAAGAAGGCGATCGCGTTGCCACGCCCTGCATGATCGGCTGCGGCTCTTGCCACGAATGCATGACCGTCGACTTCTCTCAGTGCACCGGCGGCGGCCGCGTCCTCTTCGGCTGCCAGGCCGAGTACTACCGCATACCCTACGCCGACGTTAACGCCGGAAAAATACCGGAAGCCGTCAACGACGAAATGGCCATCCTCGCCTCCGACATCCTCTCCACGGGCTTCGGCGCCGTCGAACGAGCCGAGACCGGCTTCGGCGACTCCGTAGCAATCTTCGCCCAGGGTCCCGTCGGCCTCTGCGCCACCGCTGGCGCCCGCGCACGCGGCGCCGGCCTGATTATCGCCATCGACACCGTCCCTGAGCGCCTCGAGATGTCGAAGAAGTTCGGCGCCAACGTCGTCATCAACGCCAAGGACAAGAACGCCGTACAAGAGATCCTGGGCCTCACCAACGGTGAGGGCGTCGACGTCGCCATCGAAGCCGTCGGCACCCAGGCCACCTTCGAGCAATGCACCCAATCCGTCCGTAAAGGCGGCACCGTCTCCTCCGTCGGAATCTACGGCCTCACACCCTCCATCTCCATGCCCACGCTCGCCCCCTCCTTCCTCCACCGCAAAGTCGTCACCACCCTCTGCCCCTCCGGCCGCGACCGCATGGAGCACCTCGTCAAGCTCATCGACTACGCCGACGTCGACCTCACCGGCCTCTTCACCCACAAAATGAAGCTCGACGACCTGCCCAAGGCCTACGACCTCTTCCGCAGCAAAGAAGAAGGCGTCCTCAAGATCGCTATCACCGCATAACGCCGATCCAGCGCGAATCGCCGACGGGGTCTATAGGGGGTGCCCGGTACGGGCCCGTCTGGGCAGCCCCTACCTCCAGACTGGCGGGGTGGGTGGCACATTATCCTTCCCGAAGTCCTTCAAAGAAGGTCGAGGGCCTCGGCCCTTCTAGTAGCTACGGCCCTTCCCTCCCGATCACTAGTCCCACCCGAATAAGCCCCTTGCAGGAACGCCCGCACCCCCACCTGCTATCATTCCCCCATGACAACCCAGCCCGAACTCGACGCCAAACTCACCAGCCTCCAGGACGCCCTCCGTGACACCCGCTCCGCCATCGTCGCCTTCTCCGGCGGCGTCGACTCCACGTTCGTCGCCGCCATCGCCCACGACGTCCTCGGAGACCGCGCCCTCGCCGTCACCGGCGTCTCTCCCTCCGTCCCCGATTCCGAAGTCGAAGAAGCGCACAAGCTCGCCAAGCACATCGGCATCGCACACGAGATCATCAGCACCCACGAACTCGACAACCAGAGTTACGTCAACAACGGACCCGACCGCTGCTTCCACTGCAAAGACGAACTCTACGGCCTACTCGCCACGATGGCCGCCGAGCGTGGATACGATTCCGTCCTCGACGGCTGCAACCTCGACGACACCGGCGACTTCCGGCCCGGCCGCCGCGCCGCCGACGATCACTCCGTTCGCAGCCCGCTCGTGGAGGCGCGCCTCACGAAGGACGACATCCGCGAGCTGTCCCGCCAGCGAGGCCTCCCAACCTGGGACAAGCCCGCCATGGCCTGCCTCGCCTCCCGCATCCCCTACGGCACACTCGTCACCGTCGAGAACCTCAGCCGCGTCGGTCAGGCGGAGCAGTACATCCGCTCCCTCGGCGTCCGCCAGCTCCGCGTCCGTCACCACGTGCTCCCCTCCGGCGACCCAATCGCCCGCATCGAGACCGACGACGCCGGTATGGACACCATCCTCCCTCAGCGCCACCAAATCACCGAGCACCTCAAGTCGCTCGGCTACCTCTACGTCACCCTCGACCTCGCCGGCTACCGCACCGGCTCCCTCAACGAAGCACTCAAGTCCAACCGCCAGCAGAACAAGCGCTAATGCCCTCCGAATTCGAATCCGATCTCGCCACCCTTACCGCCGACATCCACGCCTCACGCAAAGAACTCGACTCCGCCGTCGCCTCTATCACCGACCTCGACTTGGCCCGCCGCGGCGGCTGGTCGTTGCGCCGTATCCTTGAACACGTCATCGAATCCGAATGGCTCTACACCTCACTGGTCTCTCATCTCGGCTCGCCCGGTAAGGGCCCGTCTGGGCAGCCCATCCCTGACCGCCCTAACACCTCGTGCGACGGCGACACCATCGCCCAAATCAGCGAAAAGCTCGCGGCCTGCCGGAAGGCCTTCATCAACACCCTCGCCGGCGCCACGGAAGACAACTTCTACGAGATCCAGCGACTCGGCCACGAAGAATACAGCATTCTCAGCGTCCTCGAGAACGTCGCCAACCACGATCGCGAGCACGCTGAGCAGATCGGGGAGATAGTCGCCAGTACCTCGTGATCGCCCGCTTCAAGAGTAGGCTCGCCCTCCTCGCAATTCTTCCCGCGATAGTGGCCGCCATGGCTTGCGGCGGCGGCTCATCCGCCACTCTCACGCTCGTCGCTGACACGTCGAGCCTCCCGCCCGATTCCGATTCCGCCGAGGCCATCCAACAGACCGCCGACATCCTCCTCGCCAGAGCCGAGATCTTCGACGCTGGTGACGCAGAAGTCACCCTCGACGGCGACACCATCACTGCCACCGTCTCAGGCATGGACCGTGAGGTCGCGCAACTCCTCCTCATCCCTCGGGGACTGCTCGAATTCCGGCAACCGGTCGTTAACGACCTCGGCTTCATCATCTGCGTCGATCAAAACGGCGCCGAGTTCATGGTTCACCCTCTCCGCGTCAACCCGGACAGCGCCACCGGCAACCCTGCCCGCTGCTTCGGCGAAGGCCAGCTCGGCGATCCCGTCTGGGCAGCCACCTCAACCATCTTCGTCGTTCTCGACGAACGTTCGCTGCACGAACTCATCGAACCGGGAAGCTGGCAGATCGAGAACGAGACCACCCTTGTACCGCGCTTCACCACAGACGGCAGCCGGCTCCTCAATGAAGTGACAACCACCCTCGTCGGCTTCCCGCTCGCCGTCTTCATTGACGATCTGCTCATCGGCGCTCCCCGCATCCGGCGTCCAATAACCGATGGCCGACCGTTCATCTCCGGCTTCGCACCCTTCCAGGCTCGTCTCTACCACGCCCAGCTCAACGCCGGGCCTCTCCCCATACCCCTCACCGAGGCAACCGCCCACACGGAATAGGAAGCTGGGCACATGGGGCGGGCGGCGATGCGTCGTGCATAACAGGGGCTCTGCTGCCGGCCACCAGCCCGTCGGGCCAGTACCACTAACGCGGGGGTCTTAGGGGGCATTGCCCCCCCTAATTCTGATAGGGCGGGTGGGCGGGCACCTTTATTCCGATGTCCTTCTCCAAGAAGGACGAGGACCCCAGGCCGGGGACGCAGGGGACCCCAGCAGCGCACCCCAACCGCCGGTCACTCTGAATCCGCGCGGCGGCCGAACCGGCTACAACACCCCCACGAAACCTGTGCTACCCTGATCTCCGTATCCCTAACAGGAGGACCAGACTCATATGGATCTCAAATGTCCCCGCGACGGCGCACAACTCGCGATCGAACACCACCACGGCATCGAAGTCGACCACTGCCCCACCTGCAACGGCCGCTGGCTCGACCACCACGAACTCGACGAACTCGAAGCCACCACAGGCGCCACCGATGAGCAACGCCGAGCCACCATCGCCTACGGCGAAATCAAGTCCGAACTCCACTGCCCCGTCTGCAACAAACAGATGACCGCCTTCAACTACCGCGCCTACGACCTCGAACTCGACACCTGTGAGGACGAGCACGGCTTCTGGCTCGACACCGGCGAAGAGGGGCGCGTCCGCGACATCATCGAAGAACGCATCCGCGACCTCGACCGCTCGGCCTCCGCCGAAGCCTCATGGGACGGCTTCCTCGACGGCCTCCGCGGCGGCGGCAAGGGCGGCGGAGTCTGGGGCCAGATCACCGGCCTCTTCCGCGGCAAAAAACGCAACTAACAGCACCGCCAACGCCGCCAACCCCGAGGGTATTAGGGGGCACCACCCCTAACTCTGGAAGGGCGGGCACCTCTATCATCCCGAGCCCACACCGAATTCGTACTGCCGGAATCTGGGGCCAGATCAGCGGCCTCTTCCGCGGCAAAGGGGCCACTAGTCCACGAGACACTGC
>JACZRQ010000144.1 GCA_022574655.1 Chloroflexota bacterium | reverse complement strand
CGTATGTCACAAAGAGGTATTTCTGTGCGCGGGTTACAGCGACATAGAGCAGGCGTGTTTCATCCTCGACCGTGCCCCGATACCTGGCGGGGTCGTCAATCGCCTCGTCCGGTTGGCTGACAAAGCACGAAACGATTTGGGAGATGAGGGACGACCAGCGGGCGCATCGCTGGGATGGCGCGAAGTACTATGGGCGGTTCGCGGAGCTGAACGGGCGGACCATGGGCATCCTGGCGATGGGAGACATCGGCGAAGCGGTCGCTCGGCGGGCCCATGGCTTTGGCATGGAAGTCTACGCCGTCGACAAGCGTCCCATGTCGCCCATACCTGAGGTTAGGGAAGTGTGGGGGCTCGAGCGATTGGATGATCTGCTTCGCATCTCGCACTGTTTCGTTGTCACCGCTCCGTTGACTGCCGAGTCGCGCGGCATCATAGACCGACGTCGAATCGGCCTGCTGAAGAAAGGCGCCTACGTTATCGTCATCTCCCGGGGCCACATCGTCGACGAAGAAGCTCTGGTCGACGCACTACGCTCAGGCAGACTCGGCGGCGCAGGCCTGGACGCCGCGGGTCGATTCGCTGGCGAGCTGAGACGTCTGATCTGAGACAGCAGTGAGTCTAATGCCGGTGAGCGGGGCAGCGCAGACGATGACAGCCCTGCGCCATCCCGTCGCCGTCACAGGGCCGCTACAGCGGCTGATAGGTGGCACTGGAGACTGATTAACATTGAGGTGAGGAGACATGTCATGGCTACCACGAAGAACGAACGCACGATTACAGTCAACGAGAGCGACTTCGAACGGGAAGTGCTCCGGGCCGATGTGCCGGTACTGGTGGATTTCTGGGCGGAATGGTGCGGTCCGTGCAAGGTGCTCGGACCCACGATTGACGAGTTGGCTGCCGACTACGAGGGTAGGATCAAAGTCGCGAAGCTCAACATCGACGAAAATCGCGGCATCGCCGCTACCTATGGCATCCGGTCGATACCGACCGTGAAGCTATTCGATGGCGGTGAAGTCAAGGAAACCTTCGTAGGCCTGCTGCGCAAGCAGGAGTACAGCGCGACCTTGGACGCGCTTGTCGCCTAGCGATCGTTGGCGAAAAGGCGCGCGTAACCACCATCGTGCGATATGTGCCGGGGAGCGGGCATCCCGATCTACCGCCTCGGAGACCTAGACAAGAGTTAGGTGTCTTTGCCGTAACACAAGACCGTGTGACCCATCGTCGCGAACAGATGTCTGAATCGCCCCGGGTTTCCCGGAGACTCATTGGTTTGGTGGAGGCGGCGCCAACCGACTAGCCCTGCTAAGTCCTTGAAACAACTGGGATAGTTCGCATCAGCCATTAGGTGTTGCCCCCAATGTTGCCCCCGCGCCTTAGTATTGAGGCAGCCCTCAAGGTCTGCGCGTGTCCGATTCGGCCGCCGCCCGTGTGAGGTGGCCCCGTCTCTAGACCACCGCTTATGCAAGCTGGGGCCACCTAGGGGTACACGCTGAGGAAGGCACAGAGCGAAGGCAAGTAACGACAACGCCTAGAGAGGCTTCCCTACGTTCGGAGGGCTTAACAAGTCCGGGGTACTTCGGTCTGTTACAAACATGTTGAGAAGGCTCTAGGGGTCCGATCGATCCTGCAAGCCCTGAGGCTGACTGGGCCCGGTGGGCCCACACGTGGAGCCACTCAGAAACTTGGGATGTTTCCTCCCGCGGAAGAGGATGCAATGCCGAACCCACAAAGCAGATGGAGTCCCGTCTAGTGCGAGAGGCGGTCTCCTGTCTGCGCTGGTCTGCATCCTGGCCTGCCTATGAAAGGTCCAGCGCGCGGCCCAGCTCGAACGCTTGTACGATGGTCCGATCCAGTTTCTACTGCGGGTCTAGCGATGGCACTTTCACCGGAGCAAATGGAAGTTGCCAAGCGGTATCTCGACGAGAAGTGTCCGGATCGCGCGTGCCCGATGTGCGGGTCCAAGAGCTTCGATATCGGCGACGGTGTTGGCTATCTGCCGAGTTCGTTGACGACGCCGGGTCCAGTACTTCCGGTCCTCATCATGTTCTGCAACGGCTGCGGGTACGTAGCGCACTTCATCGCGAACAAGATGGGGCTCCCAGACATCACCGGGGATTCGTGATGCGACCAAAAACCCCGTACACGTATGCGGTGGTCCCATACGAGCTCGCTGTTACGGGTGAGCGTGCACCGTTCTACCTTTGGCTCTCGATCGAAACGGCACCTGGCACTCACGTTCGCCAGACACTGCCAGACCCACACTTCAAATTAGAGGCCGAAGCCGTCGAGGCTGGTCACCAGCAAGCCAGGCGACTAATCGATAGCAATCGTGAGTGGAAAGACGTTTGGGGCGAATATCGCCGCAACAGCTAGGGCGGCGGCTCCGGCTCGGGCCACGCGGCCGAGCTCGAGCGCCTGTATTCTGGCTTAATCCAGTTCCTGTTGAGGGTGTGACATGGCGACCAAGCAGCAGCGGCGCGAGGAGATGGTCCAGCTCGCGCTCGCTCATGCGAACAGTGGCGACCATGTCGACTGGCAATCTGTGGAGACCTCCGTGCGCGTGAAGTATCCGGAATTCCGCGACTATCTGCGGATGTACCCCCACGTCAAGGACGATCTCGACGAACAGTGCGCGACGGCGCGCGGGCTTTCCGACTAGCGCGTGGCCGCGCGTAGTCGGCGCGAGTTCACCCGCGAATGAGATCTGAAGAGGACGGAAGAACGCATGCAAGAAATCGTCAATGGCATCCTGACGTGGACCTGGTTCTCGGAACGCCACGGCTACAACTTCAATGGCTACCTGATCCGGGATCCTAGTGGCAACCTCTGCATCGACCCAGTGGACCCCTCGGGCCCAGTGCTCGACGAGCTCGTCGGCGAGGGCGTCGCCCGCATCCTGCTCACCAACCGCAACCATTGTAGGGCCGCCAACCGGGTGCGGGAGCGGACCGTGGCGCGGATCGCCATCCACCCGAACGACGCCGACTACGCTCGCGACCAAGGGACCGAGCCGGACGATTCCCTCAAGGCGGGCGAAAGCATCGGGCCGCTGAAGGTCGTCGCCGTCCCCGGCAAGTCACCGGGGGAGGTGGCGTTCCACTGGCTGGAGCGCCGGATCCTGGTAGTCGGCGACGCGGTGATTGGCAACCCGCCAGGACGGTGCGGGCTTTTGTCCGAAAGGGTGATGGACGAACCGCCGCGTCTCAGGGACAGCGTTCGTGCGCTTTTGGACTTGGACTTCGACACCCTGCTAGTAGGCGACGGCGTCTCAATCCGCGAAGGCGCGAAGGATCGGCTCAAGGCCTTGGTCGATTCCTTTCCCGGCTGAGGGCGACGGCGGCGTGGTTGACCGAACGCTACTGCCCGCCCGATGATCCCTTCAATGTCTTGGCGAGGTCTACTACTACGATCAGGATTGCAAACGCACCCAGAATCGCCGGTACGAAGTACACATCTCCATAGGCCAAAGCAGGCCACCGCTCCCCGAAAAAGGACGAGCCCAACATGGCGCCGATGTACGCGAACGCCACTTCTTGTTACCGAGGCTGGTCATAGCCAACGACGAACGTCAGTCTTGTAACGTAGATACTCTTCACCAAATTGCAACTCCAAGTGTTGCTCTTCTTTTCGCACCACAGCAACATTGATTATCAGAAGCGTTGGAACGACAAGGACACACACCCAGGCACTACTAAACAGCACGCCCACCCCGAGATACAACAGCGTCAATGCCAAATACCCCGGATTGCGAGAGTACCGGTAGGGTCCATCCATTATCAGAGTCGTCGCAGGCTTACTGAAGTCGGAGAAAGGGGTGTCGGCTTTGCGGAAACGCATCACCGTCGGTGCAATAAGCAAACCAGCCAATGCGATGAGTACGACTGCCGGACCAGCCCGCCATGTCCCGGGAATAGAAACGAGCGGCAATAACTGCTCGATAGCCAGTCCGATGAACAGCGAGACGGCGTACACCAATGGCGGAATCAGTCAGATACCAGGAGTCTGCTGCTCTTGCTCCGTCATGTTATACGCACCTCCTCGATGACGAAACGCAATCAAGCCTAACAGATATTGATTCGCGGTCTCTTGCGG
>JACZRQ010000047.1 GCA_022574655.1 Chloroflexota bacterium | reverse complement strand
AGGGCTTGAGTGAAGGACTCGATCGCCGCTTGGTGCTGACCCTGACGCGCCTGCTGCCGGCCTTGTCCTAAGAGAGATGCAGATGTTTCTGATGGAGAGGGAACAGCCACTTCTCCAGCCCGTACCTGGCAATCTCCCGGCAGGCGCAGGGTTAGCGTGCTGGTGGGCTGAAGCGCCACGGTCGGTATCGGCGTGGGAATCAGGGTTGGGTTTGGTGTCGGGGTGGGCGGGAGGGCGCAAAATCCCGGTGCGGGGTCCCGGTGGAGTGGTAAATCGACGGTAAGCCCGATGTCAATTGCACCTGCCTCGTCGCCGAACCTCTAACCTCTCCCCCGCCCCCACTTCTCCCACCCCGCGTACTCGTCCCAGTCCGTCCGCTTCGCACCCAAACTCATCGGCTTCTCCCGGTCCGGATGTCCAAACGCCAGCACCACCACCACACGCCAACCCTCCGGCAGCTCCAACTTCCCCGTCACGCACGCCTGATCGTGCATCGACGTCGGGCACGACGCCAGCCCCTCATTCCACGCCGCCACCATCATGTTCTGCGCCGCCCGCCCCGCATCGAAATCGCTACCATCCGGCAGACAGCACACCGCGATCCCAGCCGTCGCCGCCTTCAGCGGGTCCGAGAACTTCCCGCACTCCGCCACCTCCTGCATCCACCCCTTATCCTGCAGCACCACCAGCCGCACCGGCTGCGTATTCTTCGAACTCCCCGCCATCCGCCCCGCCTGTACGATCCGGCGCAGCGCCTCGTCGTCGATCGCCTCATCCGTATAAAACCGCGTATCCCGCTTCGTAATAATCGCATCGTAAGCTTCCATCATTTCTCCCCTCGTAGGGGCGAGGCATGCCTCGCCCGGGCGGCATCGGGGGGTAGGTTACGACCGGCAATCACAACTGGATTTTGCCGGACGAACAACCAGCCCCGCTCACGGCGACTAGCTTACACGAATGGCCTTGCCGCCAACGTATTCGGGGAGTACAGAGGGGCGGCGCCCCTTTGTCGGGGGTTCAGGGGGTGTCCCCCTGACTTCAATCAAATCGGGCTGGCTGGGTGGGACAATATCCTCTTAGCCCTGTCCCCCGCCCGGTGGCGCCATCCTGCAGAGCGTCCCCTCTGCTACAATGTCGCGCGACCATAAGTAACCGAAACACGAAATGCCCCGCATAACCTTCATCCGCGTCTGGGAAGAGACCGAGCCCGCCTGGGATCGCGGCCACGTCCCTTGGATCGTCCGCGTCACCACCCGTTGGGGCATCACCATGGTCGGCTTCCTCGTCGCCGAATTCGCCGTCAACGAACTCTACAACGAAGACAAATGGATCATCGAAGACGTCTGGGCCCTCATGCTCGCCGCCGCCGTCTTCGTCCTCATCCGCGTCATCGTCAGGCCCTTTCTCCTCTTCCTCACCTGCCCGCTCCAGATGCTCACCCTCGGCCTCTTCATCTTCGTCATAAACGCCTTCATCGTCCTCATCACCGAATGGTGGAGCGAAATCTTCGACATCGGCTTCCAGGTCAACGGCTTCATCCCCGCCTTCATCGGCGCCCTCGTCATCTCCGCCGTCTCCTTCATCATCGACCGCTTCCTCCGCTTCAACCCCATCGGCCCCAACCTCCGCACCTAACCTTCCTCGAGCGGTAGGGGCGACCTTGCGGCCACCCAGCCACGCGCCGATCCCGCAACACCTTCTGCCAGCCCGGTAGGGGCGACCCTTGCGGTCGCCCAACCACGCGGCCGACCCAGTAACACCTTCTGCCAGCCCCGTAGGGGCGACCCTTGCGGTCGCCAACCACGCCTCCGACCCCGTAGGGGCACAGCACACTCGTCAACCGGCACCCCGTTTAAAATCGAACTGTGACTTGGTACCCGTCCGCCATCTCGAACTTTTAGTGCTGCGTCCACCCGCCGCCCACGCGGATAGCTCCCTACGGCGCTGCCGCCCCCAACTGCTCCCGGATCACCTCCGACGCAATCTCCTCCACAACCCCCGGCCTCAGATTCCCCAACTGAAACGGCCCGTACCCCACACGCACCAGACGCCGCACCGTCAGGCCCAGATGCGCAATCACCCGGCGCACCTCTCGGTTCTTACCCTCCGTAAGCGCCAGGTTGAGCCACACAGTGGCCTCTGCGCCCTTCTTCGTCGGACTCGGACCCGTCCTTTTGCCGAGCGTCGCCACGATCGGACCGTAACGCATACCCTCGATCGTCACACCATTCTTCAGCGTTGCCAGCGCTTTCTCGTCCACCACCCCGTGGACCAGCACATCATATCGCCGCACCCAACCCCCTGACGGGTGTTCCAGCCTGCGCGCTAGCTCTCCATCGTTCGTCAGCAGCAGCAGACCCTCCGACATCATGTCCAACCGGCCCACGCTCACGACCCGCGGCATTTCTGGAGGTAGCTCCTCGAACACCGTCCTCCGGCCCTGCTCATCGCTATGACTGGTCACCAGCCCCACCGGCTTATGGAACCGCCACAGACGCGCACCCTCTGGCTTCGCCAGCGGCTTACCATCCACGACGATTTCGTCAGCCGCCGTCACCGTCACAGCCGGCGTCTCCAGAATCTTCCCATTCAAGCGCACCCGCCCCTCCGCGATCCACCGCTCCGCCTCCCGTCGAGAACACAACCCCGCTCGCGCCATCACCTTCGCGATGCGCTCGCCTCTTGCAGGCGCGTCACTAGAATCGGGGGTCATTGAACCTCTGTAATCCGGGTCGGAAAACTACGCTAGGGCCTCGGAGGGTAGTCCTGACCCCTCAAGTCGATGTCAGATGGTGTGACTAGCCACTTACCACTAACCACTCGCCACAAACCGCCAACCACTACTCCGCCGCCGCCCTCTCCAGCGCTACACCCGTCTCTCCCGCCTTCTCCGTGCCCGGGTCGAGCAACAGCCCAAATCCATCCGCCATCCGGGTCAAGTAATTGAATATCCCGATGATGTGCCCCACCTCGAGGCATGCCTCATCGTCGAACCCCATATCCCGCAACGGTCTCCAGTCCTCCTCCACCATCTTCGTCGGGTTCGCGCTCATCTTCTCCGCCACCGTACACAGAGCGATATCTCGTTCAGACAGTCCCGGTGCCTCCCGCCAGGACCCTCGCTTGATCGCGTCGACGAATCCGCCGCTGGCGCCCTCCACACGCAGAAACTCTGCGTGAGAAGACGTTCAGTAGTGGCAGTCCTGCGCCGCCGACGTCACCGCCGCCACCATCTCCCGCTCGCGCCGGTCCAGGGCACCCTGGTCCGAGAACATAATCTCCCGGAACAACTGGCCGAAAAAAGGTGCGATTCGCATGTGCGCTGTTATCAGCAGCGTCATCCGTGGCTGGAACCCGAAATCGTACGGGTGTCCCTTACCCATGTACTGCCGTATCGTCGCCTCGTCCGGCGTCTTCACCCAGGCAATCGGGATCTCTTCGCTCATCTTCTCGCCTCCTGCTTGTGACGCGATTTTACAACGACCCGCTCACGCCAACAACGATCCGGCGAGTCGATCGACAGTCCGTTCATTCACGTAACACGCGCTCCCTGACCCACGTCAGTTTACATAAGGGCAGTTTACAATGTTATCGAACGCAGAAACTGATCGCGTGCGTCCGCCTGTGCCAACACCACCAGGCGACGCCGACCCAGGCCTCGTCCGCATCGAGGACGAGGTTGGTCGTTTCGACTCGCGCTACATAGGTGCGATGGTCGCGCTCCGCTGGCTGGTACTTCTCTCATTCATCGTCGTCGGAGTCACCGGACTAGTCCCCATGCATCCCCTCGCGATGGCCGGCGCCTCCGTATGGATCGGCATCACCAACGTTGCCGGGACCTGGGCCTGGCGTCAGGCGCGGCGAGTCCCCTGGTACGACAACGGCTACGTCTTCGCCGACATCGTCTGCGTTACCGCTGGCGTTCTCGCGTCCGCCAGCCTCGAGTATCCTATATGGCTCGCTTTCTTCATGGTCATGTCCATAGGCGCAGCGGAGCTGAGCACCCGGCTGTCCATACTGAACCTGACTTGTTGCATCGGCGCCTATCTCCTCTGCGCCGGCATTCTCGCTGCTACTGGCTGGTACGACCCCAACATCGGCGTCCTCGTCGTCACCGTACTCCTCATGGGTTTCGTCGGAGCCAGCATGACTTCTGCCTTCGATGGGAGCCGTCGCCTGCGTGCCTACATTCGTCAGATTGCCGTCACAGACCCGCTAACTGGCCTCGCCAACCGCCGCCGCCTCACCAACGAACTCGCGCATCAGCCGAAGTCCGGCCAGCCGATCGCTGTCGTCGTCATGGACGTCGACAACTTCAAGCAGTACAACGACTCCTTCGGCCATCTCGCTGGCGACCAGCTGCTCGTGCGCCTTGCCAACGCCCTCAACCACGAGTTCCCCGATGCCCGGGTCATCTCCCGCTACGGTGGCGACGAATTCGTGGTGCTGCTCCCTTGCGAGTGTGTTGACAGCGCCGTCAACCGTGTCCGGCGCATCCTCGAAGGCGGCCCCAACGAACCCGTACCCGTCAGCGTTGGCATCGCCCTCTGCCCCACCCACGAAGCCACCCTCGACGGCGCACTCGCCGCCGCCGACGATTGCCTCCGCACCGCCAAGATCACCACCAAAGGCGGCATCGTCGCCCTCTCCGCCAGCGGCGGCAGACCCGTCGCCCACCGGGTCCGCTAACCTAGGTCGCTCGGCGCATCTCGCTCAGCGACTCAACGACACTCAACCCGCCGCTGAACCACCCTCGTCGTCGTCGTCGTCATCCAGCCCCAGAAACTCCTTCATCGCCGTCCGTAGCTGCCACCGATGCTCCGGATTCCCCAGCACCAGTTGGTGATGATTGATCAGCTGCGAAGACGTCTCGCGCCACGCCGCCCAGCAGTCCACGCACACATTCTCCAGCACCAACTGACCGTTCGCACCGCCCATCGGCGCCGACTCCAGTCCCTGCTTCTCCTCTTCGCACCGTGAGCACAACAAAGTAGCCATCCCCATCATTATCCCACGAAACGACAGTGGTCCCTGCCGTTCCCCCTCTCCCGTGACGGGAGAGGGGCTAGGGGTGAGGGTTCGGCCAATCTGCGCCCACTAATAATCCAGCACCCGCCACCTCGCCGCCATCGTCGTCGTCGGCGTCGGCGCGCAATGGCTTGCCTGGCGCTTCCGCATCCCCTCAATCCTTCTCCTTCTCCTCGCTGGCATCTTCATCGGCCCCATAACCGAATTCGTCGACCCGGACGAACTCCTCGGCGAACTCCTCATCCCCATCGTCTTACTCTCCGTCGGCCTCATCCTCTTCGAAGGCGGACTCACCCTTCGCTTCGCTGACCTCCCTGGCGTCGTCAGCGTCGTCCGCAACCTCATCGTTATTGGCACCGCCATAACCTGGGTCGTCGCCACCGCCTTCGCCTGGCTCCTATTCGATATCGACTTCTCCCTCGCCCTTCTCTTTGGCGCCATCGTCACCGTCACCGGACCCACCGTCATCGGCCCGCTCCTCGACCATGTGCGCCCCACCGGCCGCCTCGGGCCCATCCTTCGCTGGGAAGGCATCGTCATCGACCCCATCGGAGCCGTTCTCGCCGTCCTCGTCTCCGAAGCTCTCCTCCACGACCAGCTCGACGAAGCCTTCATCGACACCGCCCTCGCCATGATCTCCACCGTCGGCATCGGCACCGGCATCATGGTTCTTTTCCTCCGGCGCTATTGGATCCCCGGCGCCCTGCAGAACCCCGTCACCCTCATGCTCGTCATCGCCGCTATTACCCTCTCCGACGAACTGCAGAGCGAATCCGGCCTCCTCGCCGCCACCGTCATGGGCATCGCGCTCGCCAACCAGAAGGTCGTCAACGTCCATCACATCGTCGAATTCAAAGAAAACCTTCGCGTCCTCATCATCAGCGGCATCTTCGTCATCCTCGCCGCCGGACTCTCCATCGACGACATCACCGACTTCGGCATTGAGCGCGTGGCCTTCCTCGCCGTCCTCATTCTCCTCGCCCGTCCCCTCGCCGTCGCTGTCTCCACCCTCGGCTCCAGCCTCAACTTGGCGTGAGCGCGCCTTCCTCGCCGGCATGGCCCCCCGCGGCATCGTCGCCGCCGCTGTCGCCTCCATCTTCGCCCTCCGCCTCGCCGAAGAAGGCAACGCCGACGCCGCTATCCTCGTCCCGCTTACCTTCACCGTCATCATCGGCACCATCACCGTTTACGGCCTCGGCGCATGCCGGCTCGCCCGTCTCCTCAACGTCTCCCACCCCAACCCGCAGGGCGCGCTGATCGTCGGCGGTCAGCCCTGGGTCCGCCGCATCGCCAAAGCCCTCCAGGACCAGGGCATCCCCGTCCTCATCATGGACAGCAACCGCAAGAACGTCGCCGACGCCCGCATGGAGGGCCTCTCCGCAAACTATGGCAACACCTCGCCGACTACCAGCACGGCGACCTCGACCTCACGGGACTCGGTCGCATCCTCTCCATGACACCCAACGACGAAGTCAACGCCCTCGCCGGCCAGCGCTTCCTCCCCATCTTCGGCCGCGCCAGCATCTACCAGCTCACCCCGCGCGGCGCCGACGACGCCCGCGGCGCATCCGTCCCCAAAGAACAGCGCGGCCGCACCCTCTTCGGCGAAGGCCGATCCTACGGCTACCTCACCAAGCGCTTCTATGAAGGAGCCGTCGTCAAAACCACCGAACTCACAGACGAATTCACCTACGACGACTTCCTCGACCGCTACGGCGCTCGCCCCGGCGATGCCAGCGCGGCCGGGGAAGACAACGTCGTCCCTCTCTTCGTAATCAACGCGGACAAGCAGATGCGCGTCTTCGCCGTCCAAGGCAACCCATCCCCCAACCCCGGCCACACCCTAATCTCCATTCTTGACGCCACCGAAGAAGAAAAGGCCCGCGAAGCCCGCAAGAAGGAAGACCGCGAACAAAAGGCCCGGGCAGCAGAAGAATCCTCCATCGAAGCACCCGGCGATAGACCGTAGGGGCGCAGCACACCTCGCATCCGTTCAACCCACGCATCCGAAGTGCTGCGCCCTCGCTCCGCAGACGCACGCGCCACAACTGCTGCGCCTCAATCCGCGACCGCATGCGACGACCGACTCACCGATCCGTTGTGGATTCCCCCTCTCCCGTCCCCGGGAGACCTGTCCGCCTCAGGAGGAGGGGCCAGGGGTGAGGGCTTGGCCCCGGCAAGCTCCGCCTCCAACGCTCTCGTCCCACACCCGCCCCCCAGACGTAGAGGGAAGCCTGCCCGTCTGGGGCTTCAGCCTCCCGCCCCCTGCGCCTTCCCGCTACCCCCAACACCTCCTTCGCCATCTCCAAGCCCGCTCTTAGCCGATTCTGGGTGGCTTCTTGGGAGAAGTCGAGGCTATCGCCGAGGTGTTGATCCGGCTCGATGAGCTTGTACTCGAAGTACTTGTACGGATTCCCATTCTGCTTGTGCAGCGTCACTCCAGCCGCTTCCGCCTCTTTCACGTTCCGGTTGATGCGAAGGAACTCGCGGATATCCCCGGCGAATATCTCGTTCACGGCGATGTCGAGAGAGCGCCTACCGATGTCGAGGACGTTCCCGAGCGGCTTCTCCCGCTTCTTCGGCTCCCGCGGACTGCAGTTGATGATCACCACTTCGTCCGGATCATCGTCCAGCACGTCTCCCAGCGGGCTGACGTTTCGAACACCGCCGTCGACCGCGTCTCCAAACGGTGCAGGCAACTTCACCGGCGCCCACACGATCGGCATCGCCGTCGAGGCCAGCACCGCATCCCTGAACTCCGGTTGATTCGGTCTGAACACTCCGTACTCGCCGGTCATCAACGAGACCACGCCGATCCTCAGGTCGACCTTCATCAGCTCCGGGTCAAACTCCTGATCGATCAACTGCTTCAGTGGCCCGTTACCCAGCGCTGACTTAGCGCCGAACAGCATCTTCACTACCGCCCACCAGTTCAGCTTCCCGGTGTAGACCCTGGCGTTCGACATCGTCTCCCACATCTCTTGCAGACGATCGTACTTTTTCATCGCCAGCATGCCGCCGTTCAGGGCGCCAACCGAAACACCGGCGATGATGTCCCAGCTGTAGCCCTTCTCCTCACGGGCATACCTCTCCGCCGCAGCTTGGAACGCGCCTTTCGCGCCGCCTCCACTTAGAACGAGCGCTACCTTTGCCATGACACTCCCCTTTCTCAAGGACTGCGGTCCCACGGAATTCGTGGCACCTATGATAATGGCGGCCTCATTCTACGCCATACGCAGAGTCCAGGACGGCCGCCCGTACCCCCGCCCCTCATCGCGACACCTAATGACTCGCATAAGCGCCGCCCGCCGCGCGCCTTTCTGTACGCGACGGCTTACCCCGCCCCTCTTGGTTCCCCCTCTCCATCTGGGAGAGGGCTGGGGTGGGGGCGCTATACTCCCACTATCCCCAACATCAAACCCAATCGGAGAACCACCATGCCCCGCATCCAACCCATCGACTACAACACCGCCCCACCCGGCGCCCGCGCCGCCCACGACGGAACCATTCTCAAACACGGGCGCGTTACCAACATGAAGGCAACCCTCCTGCACTCGCCACCTGCCTTCCACGCCCTCATGGCGTGGTACACCCTCCGCGACGTCGTCCAGCCCTTCCTCGGCGAGCGCCTCACCTACATCTTCTCCCACGCCATCTCCGACGAAAACGACTGCCTCATCTGCACCGTCTTTTTCCGCCGCCTCCTTATCGACGCCGGCGACGACCCCGACAACTTCACCCTCAACGAACGCGAAACCCTCGTCGCCGATTTCGGCCGCCAACTCGCCCAGCCCCACGCCCGCGTCTCCGACGACGTCTTCGATCGCCTATCCGCAGCCTTCACAGAAGAGCAGATCGTCGCCCTCACCGCCTTCGGCGCCATGATGGTCGCCACCAACGTCATCAACAACGCCCTCGAGGTCCCCTTCGACGACTACCTCGATCCCTACAAGAAGGGCGACACCGCAGAAGGAGCCACCTCATGACCGATCGTGAGTTCGACGGCAAAGTCGCCTTCATCACCGGCGCCGCCCACGGCCAGGGCCGTGCCACCGCACTCGCCCTCGCCCGAGCTGGCGCCCGCATCACCGCCTTCGACATCGCCAAACCCCTCGCCTACCCCGGCTACGACCTCGGTTCCCCCTCCGACCTCCAATCTCTCCAGACCGCCTGCCGCGACGTCGGCTCCGACTGCCTTACCCACGAAGGCGACGTCCGCGACGACGCAGCCATCACCGCCGCTGTCGATCGGACCCTCGCCGGCTTCGGCCGCATCGACATCCTCTTCAACAACGCCGGCATCGCCGCCTACGGCTCTCCCACGAACTCACAGAAGACCAATGGGACGCCATGCTCGACATCAACCTCAAAGGTGCCTGGCTCGTCGCCCGCCGTATCATCCCCGTCATGATCCAGCAGAAATCCGGCGTCATCATCAACAACTCATCCGTTGGCGGCCTCCGCGGCATGAACCGCCTCAGCCACTACGCCGCCTCCAAGTGGGGACTCACCGGTCTCACCAAATCCTGGGCCATCGAACTCGCCCCCCACGGCATCCGCGTCATCTCCATCCACCCCACCGGCGTCAACACCCCCATGAACGATGGCCTCGCTCAGCTCGAAGGCAAAACCACCACTCAGATCGCCGAGACCTCCGCCGGCAACCTCCTCCCCGTCCCCTGGATCGAACCCGAAGACGTCGCCCAAGCCGTCCTCTACCTCGCCTCCGACCGCGCCCGCTACGTCACCGGCTCCCAATTCACCCTCGACGCCGGTCTCCTCACCAGGTAGCGTCACCGTTCATGGCGGTCGCGACATAACGCCGAATCGAACCCGAAGACGTCGTCCACGCGCCCTCTCTTCCCGCTCATCCAACCGAAAAGGATATCTGTGTACGGAGAAATCCGTATCGACCGGTCGACGGTAACTTATCGGTTTGGCTTTGGTGTCATTCGTAACACCCGTTCTTGAGACGCGTCTATTAGAGCGAATTCGCATATCAATACTGACCGTCGGCGAATCCGAAGCCGACCCGTCCGTAAACGAAGGGATTGCGCCCGCCGCCGCCAAGCCACTTAACACAAAAGGACGTGGCAATGACCGAGGCTAGCCCGGCGATCCCTACCAAGCGCATAGGCGACACCATCAATCAGGCCCAAAGCAGGCTTGCTGTCTACGCAGCCGTGTTCGTCATCTTGTTCGTCGGCTACTTCCTCTTACGAGGGACCGATTGGCAAGGAAGCACCCAGCTTCATACGCTCATGGAGACTGTTGCCTCGACACTGGCGCTATTCGTCGGTGTCACCGCTCTGGTCCGCTTCGTAACCAAAAGGGACAACATGTTCCTGTTCATCGGCACCGCATTCTTAGGCACGGCGATGCTCGATGGCTATCATGCGATTGTTACGTCCAGCGCCTTTCATGACCTTTGGCCGTCCGCCCCTTCACACCTCATACCTTGGAGTTGGATCGCCTCACGACTATTCCTTTCTGTTCTTCTGTTCCTGAGCTGGTGGGCCTGGACGCGCGAGTCCAGGTTGGGAGAGTCAGGCCGGATCAGCGAGAGAGTCGTCTGGATCGCCGTTGCGGTACTCACGCTGGCAAGCTTCCTCTTCTTCGCCCTGTTCCCTCTACCGCGGGCCTACTATCCGGAGATCGTCTTTCACCGGCCCGAAGAGTTCCTCCCTGCCTTGTTCTTTGGCCTTGCGCTCGTAGGCTACCTGCGGAAGGGCCGTTGGAAGGAAGATCCCTTCGAACACTGGTTGGTGCTGTCCCTGATCGTTGGCTTCATGGCTCAGGCCATGTTCATGCCTCTCTCCGGTCGCATCTTCGATTACGAATTCGATGCTGCGCATCTCCTGAAGAAGGTCAGCTATGTCTTCGTGCTTATCGGCCTTCTCGTCAGCATGTATCACATCTTTGGGCAGGCTGAACGCGACAAGCGGTCCCTGGCGAAAGCCAACACCGTACTCGAAGGCGAGATCGGTGATCGCAAACGGGCTGAGGCTGATCTGGCGGTACGAGCGGAGGAATTGGCCCGCTCCAACAAAGAGCTAGAAGACTTTACATACGTCGCCAGTCATGACCTCAAAGAACCGGTGCGGGGCATCGAGGCATTCAGCACGTTCCTCAAGGACCGCCACGGCGACAAGCTTGACGACGAGGCCAACAGGTACATCGACGTCGTGCGGCGGAACGCCGTGCGCATGAAACAGCTCATCGAGGATCTGCTCTCACTCTCGCGAATAGACCGCCTGGAGCAGAACTTTGAGCGGGTCGAGGCTGGTTCTCTAATCGCCGAAGTCTGCGAGTACCTCGATTTCGCCCTGGACGAGAAGTCGGTCGATCTCCGGATCCAGCCTGAACTGCCGTCAATCATCTGCGATCAGGTCCGTCTGAAGGAAGTGTTCCACAACCTTCTATCCAACGCCGTGAAGTTCAGCGACAAGGCGGAACCGGTCGTCGAGATCAGCTGTGCATCAAGCAACGGCGACCACGTCTTTTCCGTCCAAGACAATGGCATCGGCATCGCTGAGGAGCATCGCGACACCATATTCAAGATATTCCAGCGTCTGAACCGCCGCGAGGACTACGAAGGAACCGGCGCCGGCCTGACAATCTGTAAAAAGATCGTGGAGGCCCACGGCGGAAAGATATGGGTGGACTCGGAGCTCGGTCAGGGGAGCACGTTTTCCTTCACCATTCCGTCGACCCTCCAACCGACCGAACAGGGAAAGGATAAGGATACTGAAAATGGACAGGCTGCTGACGCCGGTTAACATCCTGCTCGTCGAGGACAACCCCGACGACGTCGAGATCATGGAGATGGCGATGGAGGGAGGCAGGTTCAACAATCAGCTTACAATCGCCCGTGACGGCCAAGAAGCCCTCGACATCCTGCAGGGCCATCGCAACGGAGCCCCGAAACCCGGCCTCATACTCCTCGATCTCAACCTCCCCAAACTCAGCGGCCTCGACGTACTCAAGGAGATCAAGGCCGACCCCGACCTCCAGCAGATCCCCGTCATCGTCCTCACCGCGTCAACTCGAGATGAGGATGTCGTCCGCAGCTACAAACTGGGAGTCAACACCTTCATCTCAAAGCCAGTGGAGTTTGATCGCTTCCTCGATGCCGTCAGTACAATTCAGGAATACTGGCTCGTTCTCGCTACTCTGCCGCCTGCGAAAGTGACTCCCGGGTCTTAAAATGTTCGGCAAGAACACCAACAAGGCCCTGCGCGTTCTCCTGGTCGAGGATAATCCGGACGACGCTGAGATCATTCAGGACGCTCTTGAACAGTATCGGCGCACCGAGTTCGAGCTCGTCACTGTGGACACGATAAAGGCCGCTAGGTCGGAACTCAAGCGGTCGACGTTTGACGTCGTCCTCCTCGACTACAACCTCCCTGGGGAAAACGGCCTCGACCTGCTACGCGCCTTTAACGGCAGCACTGAAATGCCACCGGTCATCATGCTCACCGGTCAGGCAAACGTCCTCGTCGCTAGGGACTCCATCCTCTATGGGGCGCAGAACTATCTCGTCAAAGACCAGCTCAATCCCAAGGCCCTCGGCGAAGCCATCCGCGACGCCCTCGGGAGCCGCGACATCGAACGTCAGGTAGGTGCGGGCGCTCAGGACCTCCAGAAACTAGCGTTCATCGATTCACTCACCGGCCTCTATAACCAGCGCTACCTCGACCACGTACTCGACAAGGAATGCACCAGGACCAAGCGCTACCATCACTGGCTCTCGTGCGTGATGATCTCCGTCGACAGCGCCGACGCGCACGCCGAAGCCTACGGAGTCGCGGAATCCGATTCCCTATTGCGTCAAGTGTCTGCTCTCATCAGATCCGGCATCCGCGACAGCGACATCGCCACTCGCTACGGCGACACGGCCTTCTGCCTGCTTCTTCCCGAGACGGATCGCGATCAAGCCTTCGAGCTCGCCGAACGTCTCTGCTACGCAATCGGTGGCATGCAAGTCGTCGTCAAGAACCAATCTGTCGCGGTCACAACCAGCGTCGGCGTATTCACCCCGCAAGCCGAAACCCAGCTGCGCCCATCCACCATCCTCGACAACGTCAACGCCGCACTGCGAAAAGCCGGCGCCGCCGGCCAAAACCAGGTCTCTGAATACGCCTCCCCCGAACTCGCCGACACCTTCCAGCGTCCAGCCTTCGGCAGCTAGCCCCCCCCCCCGTAGCGGCGACCCTTGCGGTCGCCCGACCACGCCCCGATTCCGTAACGCCTCGCTCTCACCCGTAGGGGCGCCGCACGCAGCGCCCTCATCCTCCCCCACTCGAAACACGAATCGCCTCCAGCAATCGAGTCGCCCCCTTGCCGCCACCAGAACCCGCACCTTCCCGCTCACCCTGCCTGCCCGCCTACGGAGGGAGGCTCTTGAAGGGCCGAGCGGAGCACGACCGCGTGTCCTGGTCCACTCTTCCCGCTCATGCTGAGGCTCTCGAAGGACTACCTCACGAGCGAAGCGAGCCTTCCCCTCTCCCGTCTCCGGGAGAGGGGTTGGGGGTGAGGGCCAACTCCCTCAACTGCTCCTCAACCGCTCGTCCTCGTCCCGCACCCGCCTTCCAGACGTAACGGAAGGCTTCAGCCCTCCAAAGTGCTACGCCTTAACGAACAACGCCCCCTCCCTCGTAGGGTCGCCGCTTGCTGCGCCTCGCCAAAACCAACCCCATGGGCCGTCTCGGCCAGCCGTCCGACGTCGCCGATCTCGGCCTCTTCCTCGCCTCCGACATGTCCGCCTACATCACCGGCGACGTCGTCTGCATCAGCGGCGGTGCCGTCATGCACGCCTGACGCCCGCCTCGATTGGCGCTGTAGACTGAGCGCATGACCGAGCGCGACCAGCGAATCCGCGGGAGGATGTTGCAGCCCCCACAAGCGGCCGAGCCCGCTGGCCCGCCACGAGAGCAGATCTTCTTCGGACAGGTTTCGTCACGATGACAGAGGCCAACCAGCTATGAGACGGGTATACGCGTTCATCGTGAGCGTCGTCTTCGTGATCGCTGTAATGCTGCCGGTCTTGGGCGACCCACGTAGCGATAGTTTTCCTTTATCCACCTACCCTATGTTTTCCGGCCTGAGGGACTCGATGGCGAGCATCGATCATGTCGTTGGCGTGGCCGGAGATGGAAGCCGAACCGCATTGCCACCTGAGTCTGTGGCGAACGATGAGGTGCTGCAAGCACTGGCGATCATCCGTGGGGCGGTACGCCAGGGACCTGAGGCGACAGAAAAACTCTGTCGACAGGCGGCCCTGTGGGTCTACGAGTCGCGGTGGGAGAACATCGAAACGGTTGAGGTGCTGACCGATCGCTTCGATGCTCTGGCCTACTTCGATGGGGACAAAAGTCCAATGTCCTCCGTACTGCACGCACGTTGTCTTGTGGAGGAGTCGTGAGAGGGGCGTTGAGCCGCATCGATCGCTTCTGGTATAGACCGGCTCCGGCAACGCGCTTGGCAGCCCTGCGGATTATCATCGGTGGATTCGCCTTAGGCTACGTCGTGATCCGTGGGCCGCATCTCATGGGCTATGCGGACTTCGATGCCTCTCAGTTCGAACCGACCGGCGTGACTTCGGTGCTGTCGGGGACGCTGTCAGACGACGTCCTCGGGGCTCTGGTCATGATCACTATCCTGGCGGGCGTGGCCTTCGTTACAGGAGCAGGCTACCGGGTTACGGGCCCGATCTTCGCGATGTTGCTGCTTTTTGTTACGGGCTATCGCAACTCATTCGGGCAGATCTTCCATACGGAAAATCTCATGGTGATACATGTGATGGTGCTGGCGTTAGCCCCCGCTGCCGACTCCGTCTCCCTTGATGCCTGGAGACGTGGTGAAACCCGCACCCTTGAGCCAGACGGTCGTTATGGCTGGGCAATCCAGCTCATGTGCCTGCTGACGGTGCTCACCTATTTTATCTCCGGCCAAACGAAGCTGCGGAATGCTGGTCTTGAGTGGGTGACGACAGATACCCTCAGAAACTTCGTCGCCTATGATAATTTGCGAAAAGCGGAGTTGGGTGACTCGTACTCATTCATCGGGGCGGCATTAGTGGCCCACGGATGGCTATTTAAACCTCTAGCCGCTTTCACACTCGCGGCGGAACTCGGGGCGCCGCTGGCGATGCTCGGAGGCCGCGTCGCGAAACTCTGGGCTTTGAGCGCTTGGTTATTCCACGTCGGCATCCTTGCCGTCATGGCGATCTTGTTTCCTTACCCGCTCGCTGGGGTCGCCTTTGCGCCGTTTTTCCCGGTGGAGCAGCTCTGGCGCCCGTTCAAGCGGCTGGTGCAATACAGACCGGAGATACGGCCTATTCGGGTCCCCTCCCTCCGCGGGAAGGGCTGATCCTTCTGAACGCTCCTACACGCTCTGCACGCCGTCGACCAGCAGCTCGATAGCCACCACCACTAACAGTCCGCCTGTGAGCCTTGCCAGGGCGCCGATGCCCGACGTTCCCAGGAACCGGTGCAGTTGTGGAGCAGCCGCGAACGCTAGTGCCGTCAAGGTGAGGACAAACGCCGTCGCCCCTAGAGTGGGTTCGAGTCCGAAGCGCGTGCCGTAGGACAGGGCAGCCACCAACGAGGCCGGGCTGGCCACCAGGGGCACGGCAAGCGGCGTGAGCCAGACGCGCCGCTGCGGACGCTCAACCTCGCGCGGAAGCGTCATCGACTCGCCGGACCAGAGCAACCGAACGGCCAGAGGCAGCATCACCAAGCCCGCCGCGAGCTGGAAGTTCTCAGGCGAGATATTGAGCCAGTCCAGGAACGGGTCTCCGAGGGCTGCGGTCCCCGCCATCAGCGCGAACGCGGTAAGGCCGATCAGCGACGCCTGCCTCGTGCGCTGTACGGCGTCGGCGTTCCCCGTCAGGAGCGCGAACACCGGGAGCGCCCCCGCCGGCGCTACCGCCGCAAACAGCCCGAGAGCGGCTAGCGAGAACTCACTCACGGTGAACCCACCGTCATCGGCGCGTCGGGCTCACGGTGGACCCGGTCGTCCAGCGCGTCGACGGTGTATAGCAGCCCCGACAGGGCGTGCTGCTGATCGTCCATACGCGTCTCTCCGCCAACGAACCAGGCGCCCTCTACCAGGTCCGGCTGTGTGTAGCTGGCCGCATCCTCGCCGCTGACCTGCCGCTCGGCAAGGATCCCCCCGGCGCAGATCAGCCGCTCCTTCATCTTCGGTCGGAGGTCGGCCAAGCGTTGGTCGACGGACGCTAGCCGCCAGAGCGCCGCCATCCCTTCGACCCACGTCCCGGCGGCGGCTGCCCGTATCTCCCCGCCGCGGACTAGCGTTCCCAGCGAGCCGCCCTGCCGCTGTGCTTCCATGCGGATCAGGAACCCGAAGCGCTCCGCCAGTCGCCGCGCGTATTCGACGTGATGGTCGTCCAGACCCCACTCCACCATCTCCGCCAGCCCGTACGCCGTCCACTGATCGGCCAGCGGCGGGAAAGGGACATTCTCCACCTCATCCCGGCGTGTCGTCAGGAAGTCGGCGGCCAGGCGGGCGGGGCCGTCCCAGCCCTCACCGGGAAACGCCTCGTGCAGGAGCGTGAGTGCCCAGAACGCCTCGCCGGGAGAGAATCGCGACGTGCCTTCGCGTTGTGGTGAGCGGTCCGCCGGGAGCCAGGCGACATAGAAGCCGTCGTCCCCACGCTGCAGCGCGACGATGAACCGTCCCAGTTCACGCATCAGGTCATCATGGCGCGGCTCTGCGGTGGCGAGGCGCCGCTCTGCCAGGGCCACCAGCATCAGCGCGCTCGCGCCCAGCTTCGCCCTGCCGCCTCCCGGGGCCAGCGCAGCCCAGCCGTCCTGCCGGATCAGGTTCTCGCTCATCCATGCCAGGCCGGCGTCGGCGGCCCTGAGCGCCTCTGCATCTTGAAAACGCCCCGCAGCCTGGTACAGCGCCATCGTCACACCAGCGTGACGGACCTCGTTATAGTCACTGGAGGTCGTGTCGGTATCATAGTCATAGATGTAGACGTATCGACCGTCCGCTCCCTGGTTGCGCTGCAGCCACCCCTTGGCAGCAACAGCCGCGTCCGCGATCGCGTCCCTATTCGCATCACCACAGGATTCCGGCGGTACGACGGCGATGCGCAGGACTCCGACAAACGCCATCCAGAACGCCACCGACAGCAGAGCCGACCGACCGAGCATCGTCCTCAAATGATGGACGCATCGCGTAGCGACGGCAAGCGCCTCGCCGCTGGCCCCTCCCCGCATAACGTGCCGTCAGCGGAGCACGAATCGCCCCGCCCACGCCTGACCCCGCCGCCCGGCTTACTACGCCGCCTCCGCGATCGCCACTTCACCCGCTCTGGCTAGCCGTAACGTCTTGCGCTATATTCTGACTAGACATGCCATCGACCACCGTAAGACTGGCAGCATGAAGACCATCTCCGTGTTCACCGGCGCAGGCGGTCTCGATCTCGGATTAGAGGCCGCGGGGTTCGAGCCGGCCCTATGCATTGAGATCGATCCCGACGCTCGTGCCACCTTGGCGGCCAACCGCCCCCGGTGGAAACTTTCGGAGCCTGGCGATCTCCTTGCGGCTTCTCCAGAGGCATTCCTCAAGCAGGCGGGCCTTACGCGCGGCGAAGCAGCGTTGATCGTAGCTGGCCCGGAATGCCAACCTTTTTCGCACGCCGCTCGTTGGGCTTCCAACGGAGCGCGCGGCCTGACCGACCCCCGCGCTCACGCACTAGAACCGCTCTTAAAGCTGATGGAAGTTTCTTTGCCGCGAGGTGTGTTACTCGAAAATGTTTATGGCCTCGTCAGGCCTGACCATCTTGGAGCCATCGGCTATCTCAAGCATCGGATCAACCAAATCAACCAGCGGAACGGGACGCACTACATGATCAGCGAGTTTCGGCTCAACTGCGCCGACTACGGGGTCCCGCAAGTTCGGCGTCGAGCATTCATCGCGATTGACCGAGAGGGAGGTGTTCTTGAACCGCCCGAACCCACTCACACCCGAGAAGAGTATGTAACAGCTTGGGATGCCATCGGTGACGTCGAAGCCTCAGAATCGTTAGAGGAGCTAGAGCCCACGGGGAAGTGGGCCGCCTTGCTGGCTACGATTCCCGAAGGCAAGAATTATCTCTGGCATACAGCCCGCGGGGGCGGCGTAGAACTCTTTGGCTGGCGTACTCGGTACTGGTCGTTCCTTCTGAAGCTCGCCAAACACAAACCGTCGTGGACGATCACAGCTAACCCCGGACCAGCCATGGGTCCGTTCCATTGGGATAGCAGGAGACTCTCGACAGCGGAGACGCTGCGCCTTCAGGCATTCCCGGATCGCTATGAGATCGTCGGGTCGTTCCGCTCTCAGCGGAGACAGATCGGCAACGCCACTCCGCCATTGTTGTCAGAGGTCGTAGCAAGGCACATTGCCTACCATTGGTTTTCTAGAAAGATTACTGGACGCCCAGCTTACTTTGTCAAAAGCAAGGGGACTTGCCCGCCTCCAGCGAATCGGTATCCCATTCCACGGAAATACCTTGGTTTAGTCGGCTCCTACGATCCCCATCCCGGTGCGACTTTGGGGCCAGGAGCCGTTCGTTCTGACGCTAATTCAACACCGGCAACGAAGTCAGAAGCGGCTCGCACCACCCTCTAATCTCGTCTTTACACTCATCGTCCAGAAAACGGTCGGGATCGCCTTGGGCAATCCGGGGGCGATCTAAGATCATCGCATCGAAGTGTCGATACGCTCGTTTGATCGACCAAGGGTCTTCCAATCTCCACGGAACGGCTACTCCGCGAAGGAGCTTGCCGTTCCATTGCAGCAAATCCCTCCAATCCTCCAAGGAGGGCTCCCCCCTTTTGTCCAACCAGTTCGCACCAGTCGCACATTGCGTTAAGAGCACAATCGAGCCATCTGAATTCCCGGCTAATTCTAGCCGGGCGGCGACGTCGAGGCCGCGGTCCCGATCGTGCGCATGGGTCTTTCCGTCGAGCATCTCAACCGTTATACCCAGCTCCTCACCGAGCCTTGTGACTCGC
>JACZRQ010000143.1 GCA_022574655.1 Chloroflexota bacterium | reverse complement strand
CGTGCTCGACGGGAATGCCTTCGATGTTTCCCCTGAACCACGCCTGATAAGGAATCCCGCTCACGGCAACAAGCAGCAGAGGATTCAGGAATTGTTCGCAAAACTGCCGGTAACCAGTCCAGTACTCCCCTTCCCGGTACGGGCGAATGGACAGAACGTCTATGAAGACGGGCCGCGTTCCGCGGAACTGAATGTTGTACGCCGAGGCATCGGACAGCGTGAAGTTCCGCTCGAGGAGATCGAGGTGAAGGTCGAGATAGTGGAGTGCCGCGCGCCGCAGCAAGGAGAAGACCGTCCGTCAGTCCGCTCGGAACATCTTCCCTCTCCACGGGCCAGGTGCCGACCACCCGTCCCGCAGACGCCAGCTCCGACAAAATGCCCGACGACTGCACAGCATCGAAGTCGTCCCAGGCGCACTGTTCGATCGTACGGAAAACCCGTCCCTCCGCGATCAGAACGACGCCGGATGGATCCCGAAATGAGCCACTGTCCACCGCCGAGACACCGGCTGGCATTATGAGTCACCTTCGCGGTCGGATTTCTGATGTGAGTTGCGAAGCAGTACGCGGCGGACAAACTCTTTCGTCGCGCGCCAGTAGATTGCGATCGTCGCCAGGGTCGCACCGACTACCGCGATGACCCCCTGCAATAGGATGCTCCCGAACCCCGGATCCAGATACTGCGCGACGGCCTCCTTGGCCACCAACATGAGCATGACAAGAGAGATGATCGTCATTCTGAGGTACCGATTCATAAGATCCCATCTGCAGAAGGTCGCGTCACTCCCTCAGGGGCATAGGTTGCGGCCTGCTTACGCTCCCGCCGTTCCATCACTGCGAACGCGACCCAGAGATAGGCCACGAGCTCCAATTCAAAGCGTCGCAGCAGGTCGTGCCCCACGACCGTCACGATCGACTCCGGGTGGAACTGAACCCCTTCGACCGCCAGCGTGCGGTGCCTCACGCCCATGATCACGCCGCTCTTCGCCGTCGCCGTCACCTCCAGCTCCTCGGGCATGGAGTCAGCGTCGATGGCCAGCGAATGATAGCGAATCCCCTCGAAGGGGTTCGGCAGCCCCTCGAACACGCCCCTGCCGTCGTGCGTCACCATCGAGGTCTTGCCGTGCAGGATCTCGCCTGCCGAGACCACCTCGCCGCCGGATTCCCGCTAGCGAACAAAAACTGGGGGCCTCCCTGTGGAGGCCCCCCGGTCCCGCCGGTCTAGAACGGCGTTTCGTCTGAACTACTGCGTTACCTCAGTCACCTCACCGGTCGTGAGATCCACCTTGAACACCTTGTCGGTAACGAGTACTTCGTTGGCAACGTCGACATGCCACGTCTCGATTGCCCCGACCAACACGTCGCCGGCGTCATCGAAGTCAGATGGCCCGGCAGCGCCTTCGTAGTTAATCTCATCACCCGCAGCAATAGCAGCAATAGCGGCTGCGTAGCCTTCGCCACCCGGGCTCACGACCTCGCCGTCAGGGTTTGCGACCGCCCTCAGCGCATCGCGGATGTCGATGTCGTCAGCAAGTGACTTCTCAGCCGCTAGGGCCATCAAGTAAACCGCGTCGTATGTCTCACGCACGAACGGCAACCCTCCGAGTTCGCCGTATTCGGCCTCGTAGCGGGCGTCGAATGCCGCCCCTGCCTCGAGGCTCAGGGCGCTCGGCGACGTACCGTTCGTCCCTTCGAACACAGCCGGCCATCCGAGTTCGACAAACATAGCCTCGGACTTCGTGCCGTCGACCCAGAGGTAGGTGCCGACAACTTCACCCTCGACCGCCTCACGGAGGAAGATACCAGCGCTCTCCGGGTACGCAAGAGCCGCCAGTGCCTCAGGCTCATCCGCGGTGCACGTGTCCAACTCGGACGCGTATGTCGTCTGGGCGGACTCGTGCGGGATCTCGGCGGTCACCGTGCCACCCAAGCTACCGTAACTACTGGCAAAGCTTGCTGACAGGCCCTCACCATATGCGTTGTTGATGAACATCGTGCATACGGAACCGATTCCCAAATCGGTAACAAGCTGAGCTAGGACGACACCTTGCGCAGCGTCTGAGATCGTCGTCCGGAACAGGAAGTCGTTGTCGTTGGCCACCGTCAGTGAGGGCGCCGACGATGCTCCCGATATCTGGAGAATGTTGTTCGGGCCGGTCACTGACTCAGCCACCGCCAGGGTGACACCACTGGAAAGCGCTCCCAGGATGAAGTCGACACCCTCGACTTCGACGAGCCTCGTGGCCTCTGTGGTACCCACCGTCGGGTCAGTCTGAGTGTCGCCCGTGACCAGCTCGACATCCATGCCGCCAACCCCACCGGCTGCGTTGATCTCGTCAATAGCAAGCTGCGCGGCGTTGCCATGAACCACGCCAAAGTCCGAGAGGTCTCCGGTGAACGAGTTGAGCTGTCCGATCTTTAGAGGCAGGCTGGGTTGTACCTTCTCCGCTCCATCTGTCGGCTCTTCGGTCGGCGCTGCTGTCTCTCCATCCTCTTCCTCGTCATCGTCGCCGCAAGCAGCGGCGAAGGCGAGAACGGCGAGCATAGCTACCAATGTGATGAAGAGCCACTTGTGGTGAATTAACCACTGTGGCATTGGTTGTCTCCTTTCGCAATGAGCGATCCGTTGGGCCGTAGTTCAGCGCTAGGTTAATCACGGCCAGCCTGAAGGTCAAGCTAATAACGTTTGATTGAGTCACCGATACCCGCACGTCTGGCCCCGAACCGCCGCATGTTCTACGCTGAGGCAAGCAGTTCTTTCAGCTAACGGAGGATGAAGAGAGTGCTCGAAGACTCTGCTCCCTTGATACTCGGCTCAAAAGCCATATTTACTGACAACCACAGTAGCCGCCTGACCGCGCTAGAGGTCGATGAGTCCTGGGAAGTCCTGAACATTGCGATCTCTCAAGGCATCCTCCGCTGGATTCAACGAGTTCGCTTACCGTTCGATCTTGCCAGCAACTGGTCCGAAACGGCGGTGAACTTATCCTGCACCAGAACCGAAGCATTCTCCCGAGAGATCCCACCCATCGCCGCCCCGTCCCGCCCGATCTCCGCCGAAACACCCCTCGCGTTGGCGGGCTCTCGACTATCCGGCGCGCTCGTCAGTCCAGACTCCCGCAAGGTGACTGACTTGATCATTCGTCTTGGGAAGAAGCTCCTTCGGGTGCCAACCACAGACATCACGTTCGAGGGTAAGACCCTACGCCTCACCGTGCAGCCGGACACCATACCGGAACACCGATCGGACCGTGATATAGCTGCTGACGTGTGGAGCCGGCTGCGTAACGACAGTGTCATCATGCCTGACGAGTTCAGGGGCCTGGAGATTGAGACGGCCGGAAGCATCGTGACGCTCAACGGCAATGTTCGGCGGAAAGGCACCAAGGAACACGCAGAATCTCTAGTCGCTCAAGTTTCCGGTCTTACGGAACTTAGAAGCCAACTGAAGGACGACTTGCAGTTGGAGATCGATATCGCAGCGCAACTTCATAAGGCCGGCATTCAAAGGGTATCAACGGTTTATGCAAGATCCTCCCTCGGCGACGTCACGCTGTACGGGCGCTCGCCAGCGATCCAGATCATCGAAGACGCGACGCGAGTCTCTGCAGCCGTCGCTGGCGTCCGTAGCGTCCACAGCCGAATCGAGGTCGGCTCTCAGCCAGCGAGCAGCGCCGAACGGCGTTCCGGACAACCGGCGGTCAGTTAACGAGAGGGCGCGGAAGAGCGCCGACGCCGGTGGGTACAACGACTACTGATATGATTGACTTAGCTTGATCTTTGTCTTCTTCCGCCTCCTCGATGTCGATATTTTCGCCGCCTTCGTCCTCATCGGCGCGCTAGTCTCGGCGCTGATTACTGGACTCTCATTCCACGAGTTCTCGCACGCTTTCGTAGCCGACCGCCTCGGCGACGGCCTGCCCCGGCGCATGGGACGCGTCACCCTCAATCCGCTGGCGCACCTCGACCCGGCAGGTACGGTCATGTTGTTTCTCTTTTTCTTTGGATGGGGTAAGCCAGTGCCAGTGAACCCCAACGCCACCGCCAACCCCAAGGCATCTCTCGCGATCACGGCTGGGGCCGGTCCCCTCTCCAACTTCGTCGTTGCCGCCATAGCGGGGCTGCCGCTAAAGCTGGACATAGTTCCGTGGCTACCTCCGTTCAACACCGGCGTTATAAACAGCCTGATC
>JACZRQ010000142.1 GCA_022574655.1 Chloroflexota bacterium | reverse complement strand
AGCCGCTCGCCTCAACCGGCGGCGACGACTGGATCTACAAGGGAAAGCAGTCCATCTACCGCTACCACATTGAGGACCCCATCCACTTCCGCGAGTCCATCCGCGTCACCATCGAGCACGGCCACGCCAACAACCTCTCGAACGACTATTCATCCACCGCCTACTGGTACCAGACTGAACCCCACGCACCACCGCCACCGTTCCCACCAGTCGTCGGCCGTCTTCCCCGCGCCTGATCGAATGACCCGCCCCCTTTTCGGGGGTCAGGCTTTAGCCTGACCGGACACGGCGCTACTCGGTCCCGCCTGACGCTGACGCTGGCTCGGGGCTAGGCACAGCTGGCGCCGCACCAGCGCCCTCTTGCCCCGTGTCCAGCGAAAACGGCGGGTACGTGTCCACCAGCGACGAATGGTACGCCAGCAGCCGCGCCTCCCAGCGCATCACGCCTAGGTTGAAGTTGTACAACCCCTCCGGATAGTCTTCCTTGATCAGCACCATCACCGCCGCGATGAACCAGATGATCGCTCCGATGATCCCCAGTAGCGCCAGCACGAACGCGCTCGGGATGCTGAAGATCAGCCGCAGCAGCGCCGAACCAACCGTCGGCTCACCACCCGTCGTGATCTCGTATGTCACCGACCCCTCAGGTTTCTCGGTCGGGAACCGGTCGGTTAGCAGAGCTACGTATGAGAAGATCGCAAGCAACCAGTGCAACCAGCGCTTCATCCGTGGCCCATCCTCGTTCAGGAACCGCTCCCCGCCCTTCGTCGATATGAAGATGGCTGCAACGCCGGCAATTGCTAGGTAGATGATCGCTAGCACCCACTCGACGAGGGAAAGTATTACCAAGATGAGCAGCCGCAGCGCCAGTTGAACGCGGTCGAACTTCTCCGGCTTATGGATGTTGAACATTACCGGGTAATCAGTCACTCTCAGCGCTCCTTTTAGCAGGCGATTGGGCTCTCAGCGCAGCGTAGTCCATCGCCTCGGGCCGGTCGAGGGCCGTTCCTACTCTGTCAGAACGACGCCCCTTCCCGCACGTGGTGAGCTTGTCGAACCATCGAGTGGAGCAACTACAGTGCGGGTCCCGCTTTGCGCTACGTCTCCCCAAACTCCTGCGAAATCCGAGATGCCGTTGGCCCCGTCTGCCCCTGGTACTTCGAACCCAGCTCCGCACTCCCGTACGGTCGGTCGACAGCTGTCGTCAGCCGGATGAAGCTGATCTGCGCGATCCGCATCCCGTAGTACAGCGCGATCGGCATCTGCGACTGGTTCGATAGCTCGAGCGTCAGCTTTCCGGTCCATCCCGGGTCCACATACCCCGCCGTCGCGTGGACCAGCAACCCCAGGCGTCCCAGGGACGACTTCCCGTCCACCCTCGCCACGATATCGTCGGGGACCGTGATCGTTTCGATCGTCGAAGCCAGGCAGAACGTCCCTGGCTGAATCACGAACGGCTCATCGTCTCTTATCGTCAACAGATCGGTCAGCTCGTCAGCGGGCTCTCGCACGTCGACGTAGGGACGGCTCATGACGTTGAACACCCGGAACTCGTGGTCCAATCGCACGTCCACCGAGGCTGGCTGGATCGCCGCCTCGTCCAGCGGCTCGATCTTCAGCCTGCCGCTCGCGATCTCCTCTTTGATCGTCCGGTCGCTCAATACGCTCATAACCTAAGCGTCCGCGCTGTGTTCTACGCAGTCAAGCCGGGGACTTCAGTCCACCGTATAGCTCCTCATTCGTCAACAGAAAAGCGGGGCCGGTTTTCGTACCGGCCCCGCTTGCGCGCCTTGGGGAAGGGGGGGCTCTATGGAGTTGCGATCGCGTAAGTCACGCTGACGTTGGCGTAAACCTGCACCTCGGCCTCCTCAAGACCTCGGAACCCAACGTCCTCGTATACCGGGTAGTAGCCGTAGTAGCTGTCACACGCGGACCCGTCGGTCGGGAAGTACGAGAAGTTTGTCGCACCGATGATGTCACCCAGACCGACTCCCAGCGCGTCCGCGAACAGCACGCCGTTGTCGCCTGCATCCGCGATCGCCGTCTCGAGTGCCGCCGTCTGCAGCGTGCCGCAGTCGCTCACGCTGTAGGAAACATTGCTGTTCTGCAACTCGATAGTCTCGAGCGGTGCAGCAGCGTCAGCCGCAGCGTCAATGATCGCCTCGATTGAATCGAGATCATCCACTGTCACTCGTAGACTCGCGCTGGCGTAGTACGGGTCGTAGTAGCCCTGGCCCACGAACTCGATGTCGCTTCCATCCACACCTGCGGCCGTGATCGCGTCGATCACTGGTTGCAGGTCAGCCTCCGTTATCGGCTCGACCTCTTGCAGCTCGAAGCCGTCATCGAAGAACTCATCGGGCGGTGGCGCCGGCTCATCCTCTATGCCGCCTATGCTCCCAGAGCCGCCCGAAGACGTTGCGCCGTCGGCGTCGCCGAACTCTACGTCCTCGTCGAAGAGCGGCTCTGGGAATGGAAGCACCCTGTCCTGGAACTTCCCGAAATAGAAGTCAATCTTAGCGCTATCCGCGGCGGCTGTTGCCGTCCCGTAGCCCTGCACCGTGATCCCGGTGCCAGCCCCGGTCGCTTGCAGGTACGAATTCGGGGCGAACCCGACGCCCGCGTCGATGCTCACAGACAGGCGGTCGCCACCGATCCCGCCACCATCAACGGCGATCTGCGGCGCTGGCGCGGCGTTGAGCGCGGAGTCTTCCGCGGCCTCGAGGTTCTCGCCGCCGAACGCGGCTCCTGCCGCCGACACGATCCCCTTCTGCGTCTGGATGTCGTCCGCGCTCAACGTGTCGCCGCCGTCGTCTCCGCCGCCGCAAGCTGTCGCGCCGATTGCCAGCAGCGCCACCACCGTTCCTAATAGATATCGAACCTTCATCTGTTCCTCCTACCTAAACCATCTCGTACGTGACTTGTACGTTCACTGACAATTCCAACTGTCCTGTCTGGATCGATGTCAACTCTGCTGCCGCGAGGGGCGAGTATGATGCGTCATAGAAGACCGGCGGTGGGCTGACCGTGCCCTCGCTGATCAAGATCGCCTTACCCAGTTCGCGCTCTCCCAATTCGGCCAGTTCCTTAGCCTTAGCCTTTGCCTGTGCCATGGCGTCCGCCCGCGCCTCGGACAGGAACTGGTCCGGCTCGTCCACGGCGAACGAGATCCCGTTGATCTCCAGCGTGTCGCCGACCTCAGCGACGGCGTCGTCCAGCACCTCGCCGACCCGATCCAGGTCCCGCACCGTAACCAAAAGCGTGTGCGTTATTCGGTACCCCAGCAGCCTTCGCTCGTCGTTTCGATAATCGTACTCGGCGTGCAGATTGAACGTCGTTGTTTGTATGTCGTTCTCGTCGATGCCGTGGTCCTTCAGCGATCCGACGAGCTTGTCCGTCAGACTGGCCACTCGGTCCCGCGCCTCTTGCGCCGTGTCTTCCCGTAGCGAAACCCCGAGCGACAGTAGCGCCACGTCTGGATCAACAAAAACGCTGCCGCTCCCCGATACGCTGACGCTTTCGACTAACGTTGATTCGCCCGTTGCTGCCAGGCCGCTGACGCCAGAACTGTCGTTGGCGTCCGCGCCGCCGCACGCCGCGACGACGAGCGCCACGAGTCCGATTATCGCTGCGGCTGTGATTCCGAGAGTCGTCTTCAAGTTCGTCATGTCGTTCCCTCCAGTGCCCCCATCTCCCCTCATGACGTAACCGTTCTCCGAAAAGTTCCGGTCAGACCCGCCGCCCGCGCGATCGGGAGGCCAACGTCATTCCGGCACCCGCCACCACTACGATACCCAGCGCGATACCGAGCCCGATCTCCGCCGCCAACAGTTCATCGAAGTCGCCGCCGCTTTCGGCGACCGGTGCCAGAACTTCGTCTACGTCGCTACCGCTTTCCGCGGCTGGTTCCTGCACTTCGCCTCCGCTGAGCGTCAAATTGCTCGCAGTCACCTCATCGGCCGCCTCCGGCGCGGGCGTCGCGTCCGGCGCGGTGGCACCAGCCGATTGCGCAACGCCGTCGAGTTCTCGGAACCCGCCATCGTCGTTTGCTCCAGCCGCGACGTCCGGCGCCGGGTCTTCTAAATCGTCTGCTGCGGTCGACCTGTCCGTCGTGTCTGCACCCGCCTCAATTCCGGGTGGACTGAACATCCCGATCGTGTCGGCTTCGTCGTTGACGCTCCGGCTTGAGCCGCCGAGGTCCACGACTAACACGACTGCCAGCGCCACCGTCAGGCCTGCTGCCGCCATCCTCATTCCGTTCATCAGCGGTGGCGCCGGGCTCCAGGCATCGACCGGTCGCCGCTCCGCGA